>JAFAVL010000359.1 GCA_019242465.1 Chroococcidiopsidaceae cyanobacterium CP_BM_RX_35
TATTCACCTGCTCCAAGATGGGAGCCATCATCTGACAAGGACCGCACCAGCTAGCATAAAAATCTACTAGTACTGGCAACTCGGAGCCAGACAGTAACTCTTCGAAGCTGCTAAATTGCTGTTTAACTGCCATAGGAAAAAGTCAGATTGGTACACTGCTAAGTTAATCCTAGCTGTGGATACAGCGAAAGGGCATCAGGAGGTTGTGTTGCAAAAACGAGTTTCGGACAGAAAACTCCGAGAATGCGGGAATTGATTCGAGAGGTACTGGCGATCGAGCAAGATATTACGGCAGGCTTAGAGAAATTGCTGAAAGAAGTGGAATCGGTTAGTCGAGGTGAGTGCTGATGCCATCCCCCTTTCCTGGAATAAATCCTTATCTGGAGTACCCTGGACGCTGGCAGGAGTTTCATAGTCGATTGATTGTGGCGATCACCAATGAACTAGGTCCAAGAGTACGTCCAAAATACCGGGCTGCGGTTGAATTACGACTGTATGAAGATGCTAGCGATCAGCTAACGCTGATTGGAAGACCTGACACAACCGTTTTCCGGGCAATGCCCAATACAGAGTTGACGGCTTCACCTCCAAGTGGAGTTGTGATTGTTGAACCTGTGATGGTGGAAGTGCCATTGCCCGAAGCAATGCGAGAGCGTTATTTGGAAATTCGAGAGATTTCTTTGGGGGAAGTGGTGACAACGCTAGAGCTAGTTTCGCCTAGTAATAAACAATCAGGTAAAGGACGAGCGCTCTATGAAGAAAAACGACTGGGAATTTTAGGGAGTCGGACTCATTTAGTAGAAGTTGACTTGATTCGATCGTTTACTCCGTTACCCATTCGGGGAAATGTACAGCCATCCCTGTACCGCACCCTGATCAGCGGATCGCATCAGCCGCCCACGGGCTGCTCTCTATCCCTTTGGGTTATCTGATAGCATCCCTCGTTTTCCAGTACCACTTAAACCCAACGAACCAGAACTCATTGTGGATTTACAAAGCTTGCTGCATCAAGTCTACGATCGGGCAGGGTACGACTTGGAATCGATTATACTCAAGATCCCGTTCCACCGTTGAAAGGCGAAGATGTGCTCTAGGCAAACGAGTTACTCAAGGTAAAACCGTGAAAACACGGAACTACCTGCTAAGCATTACCAAAGTGGGCATGCCCAGGTTGGTGAGAAATTCGGGGTTAGCCTCCAAAACTTCTAGGTAGATCAGGATTAGCTAATTGAAGTTGAGGAACTGCTTCAACTCTCGTTTGTCCGCCCTGCAAGTACTTGGAAAAAGACCAATGTAATTCATACCACTTCATCAGGGTTAATGCCTTCTGCCCGTAAGCGCTCTGCCAATCGCTCTGCTCGTTGTCGCTCTTGCTCAAGTTGCTGCTGAGTAAACTCTGCATCTGTGGGAATCCAGTTGTCATTTACGTCGTACCAGCGTAGCCAGTTTTCTTCAATCTCCTCAAACCTACCCTGCCACAATCCCAATCCGAGCTTGAGTTCTGATAGCCAAATTCTGTAATTCACCACCTCTAGTGCTTGATAATGCCCTCCACTGAGACTAAACGCTCGTAGTTGCCCTGTGTAACGGTCATACACTATGTAATAGGGCACTCGTAGAATCTGCTCGTAGACTTCCCACTTGGTCGGTGGCTTTTCTGGGTTGCGTTCACTGCTTCCCAGATCTTCTTTCTCTGTACTGGAAGAAAGAAATTCCACCACGACAAAAGGATCTACCCCTTCCTGCCAAACTACATAACTCAATCGCAGTTCGCGCTGCTCGTAGAGCCGAGAAACACCCACAACGCCAAACCAATCAGGTCGCTTGTACCACAATGGATGCCATACATCGTAATAGAGGTTGAGGTCACTGGCTGTAAACACCCGCTCTCTAGCATAATCTGCCAACCGAAACGTAGCGCTTAGCAGTTGAGGTTGCAGGTCATGGAATTCATCAGGCAAGCCAGGCTCCTCCGGGTCTTCACTCGGCAGGTCATACATTGTGGGTAGGGTCTCTTTGGCAGGTCGGGGCGGGTCGGTTTGCTGAATTGAGGGACGAGTCAACATGGTAGTTGCGGGTACTGTCTGTAATTCCGAATTTTTTTGGTCTGGTTTCAGGATTGAGGCTTCAAGGCGAGAATAGTGCGATGGCGGGGGTCACTCTCCACTGTAACTGGGGACTCAAAGCCTGCCTCTAGCAAAGCCGCCTCAACATTAAAGGTGTAGTAATTATCGCTCCAGGGTTCTGTACTTTTCATTAGAGTGAAGAGAACAGGCGGTAAATTTTGGATTACGGGCGATCTAGGATTATTATCTACAAGTGCAAGGCATCTACCAGGACGCAAAAGCCGAAACGCTTCCTGGAAAACTTCTCGGGTTGCTTGGCGAGGGAGTTCATGGATCGTAAACTGTAATGTCATAAGGTCAAATGTGGCAGATGGCAAACCTGTATCCTCTGCTTTGGCATGCATCCACTTGATCTCTTGATTCACATCTCTGGTTTGCGCCACAGCTAACATATATGGTGATAAGTCCAGACCAATTGTTTGAGGCTTGCTGCCCTGCCTTTCATAGTAACGATGCAAAGCTAAAGTCGAGATGCCTACTGAGCAGCCGATGTCTAGAATCTGTTGAACTTGCTTGGGACCATATTCTGCTAAGACTTTGTGGAAACTTGAACGTAGTCTCTCTTGCGCGGTTTGCCAGTTGAGGTTTTCTTGAGACCACACCCTCAAAGCCATTGAGTAAGTAGCAGATTCAGCTTCAAACGCAGCCTGCCAGCATAGGTTTCCCTCATCATAGGCATGGAAGGGCACTTTGTAATAGTCTGGGTAAAGTACGCTCTCGTTAGTTATCTGCTCCAGTAATTGCTTAGCACCTGAAGCTTCTAGCTCTGCATAGTTTTGCCACCAGTAAATTCCATGCTTTTGGGCCGTTTTCACCAGCACCTGCCTTGCTTGGTGCTTCATGACTTTGTAGATGGGCTTGGTCTGGATCAGTAAGTTAACAAACCGGGAAAGCCAGTCATCTCCAGCCCAACCTGGCTTTGTCTTGTTGCTCAACATATCCTATCTGTGACCATGGGTAGGGCAAGGGGGTGCAGAAATAGAGCGGTCTAACCAACCAACTGCCTGTTGCAGTCTTGGGAGAGCTTCCTCTGGTTGTTCCTTGAGTAGAAACACCAAGGCGGCTGCTACTTGCTCACTGGCACGAGCTTTACGGTTGGACTTTAATCGATGCCAGTCATTGGCAGAGATTGTGAGCCGCTCCAGCAGAGCTTGGGCTAGTTCTATGGTGCTGAGTTGATTCAGATCGGCGGTTTTATCTAGTTGGGTGGGTTCAAGCATATTGTTGAGCCATATTAGTGTCTGTCCCTACTCTATCTAGCTTATTATGAGGTCGCCTCAAGAACCGTCTGAGCCAGATTCACAAGACTTCTCATTGGCGCTTGATGAGGTAGAGCGATCGCTCATTGCCCTAAAGCAGCGATATAGCCAAGTGCAGCACGACCAAAAGCGGCGAACAGAACTCCAGCAGCGCTTAGATCAAGTCAAAAAAGAGCTACACAACACCCACCTGCCTCAGTTCAAGGTCGAGTTACGGCAAATCAAAGAGCAGCTAGAAGCTCTAGAAATTAGCTTAGAAAGTCAGCTATTTACTTGGGGCAGTCTGAAAGAACCTTTCTGGCAAGCCGTCCGCTTTGGAGGATTAGGGGTTGTTATTGGCTGGATCTTAAAGTCCTGCACTGGCTAAAATAGACTTCACACTCCACACTTTGATCATGACGCAACGCATTATAGATCTCCTGCGCACTGGTCAGCCGGATGAGGCAGTAACAATTAAGGGCTGGCTTCGCACGAAACGGGAATTAAAGGGATTTGCCTTTATTGAAGTTAACGATGGCTCGTCTCTTGCCAACCTACAAGTCGTGCTGAATCCAGAATTGCCAGATTATGACTTACTGCTGAAGCAATTGAATACAGGTGCTTCAGTGGAAGTGGCTGGGGTGCTGGTGCCTTCTCTTGGTAAAGAGCAACGAATTGAATTAAAGGCTGAGACACTACAGGTTTACGGAGAAGCAGATCCAGAAACCTACCCGCTACAAAAGAAACGCCATTCGTTCGAGTTTTTGCGGACAATTGGGCATCTGCGCTCTCGGACCAATAGCTTTGGTGCCGTCTTTCGAGTACGCAATGCCTGTGCCAGTGCTATCCACCAGTTTTTCCAGGAACAGGGCTTTTTGTGGATTCATGCTCCAATCATTACTAGAAATGACTGTGAAGGGGCGGGGGAACTGTTTACCGTGACTAGCCTAGATTTAAAGCAAGTCCCACGCACAGCTGCCCAAGAAGTCGATTACAGTCAGGACTTTTTCGGTGGACCAGCGTATCTTACTGTTAGCGGTCAGTTGGAAGCCGAAGCTATGGCAATGGCTTTCAGCAATGTCTATACCTTTGGTCCTACCTTCCGGGCAGAGAACTCCAATACCTCTCGACACTTAGCAGAATTTTGGATGGTAGAGCCAGAAATGGCATTCTGTGACCTTCAAGGCAATATGGATTTAGCTGAAGCCTTCTTGAAGCACGTCTTTCGGTTTGTGTTGGAGACATGCCCAGAAGATATGCAGTTTTTCAACCAGCGGATTGATAACTCTGTTTTGGCAACTGCTGATAATATTATTAACAATCAGTTTGAGCGCATCAGCTACACAGAAGCGATCGCTCTATTAGAAAAAGCCGACTGTCCCTTCGAGTATCCTGTTAGTTGGGGCTTGGATTTACAATCGGAACACGAGCGCTATCTGGCTGAGCAGCTATTTAAAAAGCCAGTTATTGTTACCGACTACCCAGTTGGCATTAAGGCGTTTTATATGCGTCTAAATGATGACGAAAAAACAGTCCGTGCTATGGACGTTCTCGCCCCCAAAATTGGCGAAATTATTGGCGGTTCTCAACGGGAAGAAAGACTGGAAGTTCTAGAACGGCGGATGCAAAGTCAAGGACTGAACCCAGAAGATTTGTGGTGGTATCTAGATTTGCGTCGCTATGGCACTGTCCCCCATGCTGGCTTTGGACTGGGTTTTGAGCGATTAGTGCAGTTTATGACAGGGATGGGAAATATTCGAGATGTGATCCCATTTCCCCGCACCCCATTGAGTGCTGAATTTTAAGCTGAAGTAGACACGTATCTCTTAGAGCGCCAACACTTCGCAACCGAGTTTCGTCAGGAGGCTGAGAAGCGTTTTAATCCGGTTGGAATACGCGATCGCTTATTAGCAAGGCGCAACCAACGAAGGTAATCTAGGAATGTTGCGGTTCCTGGCTGACGAAAACTTTAATAACCAAATTATTCGTGGTATTCTCCCTTGAAGGGGAAGGGGAAGGGCAAGTACGCTTTTTACCTTTGCGCTAAAACTTCCGGCATCCGGTCTAACAAACTGCTGTATAGGACGGATATTTAGTAGAGCGCTCCAAATGTTTTAGTCGCGCTTTCGCCTTGATTTCCTGCATGTCTAGAACTGTTGCCTTGTTCCTATGCAACCCTCTGGTGCAGCTTCAGAGTAGCCAGCCATAAAAAGAATGTAGCCTCACACCAAATTTAATTGCGTTTTTCCCCTTCCCCCTGTAAAATTTGGTGTTATAAACGCTAAATACGGTATCCCGACTGACTAACTGGACTTTAAGAGGAGAGCACTTCATGGGGCTGCGAGAAAGCATCACTGAGCCTTAGCTGCTGTCCTGCTTGCTGATCTTGCGGTCTGCACGCTTGTAATGAAAAAAATCCTGGAACGTAAAACCCGCATTAAAAAAGATGTTATGTAAGGAGACTAACATGGTGATTCAAAGAAATGACAACCTTCAGACCAATTCAATTGCAGCTTCGGGAGATCAAAGACAGACCCAAACACGGATCAAAATTCGCATTCCCAAAGCTTTTCATGAAGAGCCAGTCATTTCACGGCTGGTTTCTCACCATGGTGTCACTGTCAATATCACAGCGGCACTACTGGGAGCGAATGTGCGAGATGATGGTTGGTTTGACTTGGAACTACGAGGCACAAATCACCAGATCCAAAGCGCTCTAATCTATCTAGATGAACTCGATTTAGAGATTTGGGGTCAGTCCACTGCGGAAGAAGATGGTTGGTAACATGGGGTTATGCCATATGGTTCTCAATTGCCCAACGTGCTAGTTCGGTGCGGTTGTTCAGCTGAGTTTTACCCAGCATATTAGATACGTGGCTCTCCACTGTACGCTGACTGACATTCAGTTCAGTGGCAATTTCACGGTTAGCCAAACCTCTAGCCACAAACTGGACAACTTTTAGCTCGGTTGTAGTCAGATGGACATCAAAATGCACCCGATCGCTAATTCTTGGTCCATTGTTAGTTCGATCGTTATCGCGCTGAATCAGATCCATGGTTCGTCTCAGGGTCGATTCTACCTGCGCCACTAGCTCTTCTGGCTCAAATGGTTTTACCATGTAGACATCGGCCCCTGTATTTAACCCCTTGATCCGGTCTTGGCTTTGACCCTTAGCAGAAAGAAAAAGAACAGGAACTAAGCTGGTACGCTCGTCTTCTCTAACTTGCTTGACGAAGGTGTAGCCGTCCATCTCTGGCATCATTACGTCACAAATAATCATGTTTGGGACATCATGAGCTAACACTTCCAAGGCTTCCCGACCGTTGTCAGCGGTAATGACCTCATAGCCACGGAATTCTAAGTAATCCTTGACGAGTAATATGAGGTTAGGGTCGTCATCAATCAGCAGCAATTTTTTCTGATCTCTTACACTGGGTTCTTTCATACCTGTGTCACTTATCATGCGTGGAACAACGAAACTTTCTAATAGTCTTTGTGACATCTTTGGCTGCACACCGGCATTCTACCGAGTCTACTATCATCTTTTCTGAGTTAGAAAGCTGTTATGACTTCCGAAACAAGGCTCTAGTCAAAATACTGAGTCTTAAATTATGCCTAATGGCTTATTATACATTTTTTTTAGAAGATGAGTTCTATATGAAGTAAATAACTTAAAAGCAACTGTTTACCACTTGGGTGAGCAATTGGGAAAAAACTCCGACCTATTTAGCAGTTTTAGCAGTACTGGATGGAGTCTCACTATGGCGATTTTGCATCAATGGTAAACTAGTTTCCTAACGAAGAACATAATTTCTCACCTAAACGTTGCGCTCAAACTCTTAACTCAATGTGGTAGGTTCTGGTAAAGGATGGGTTAAGAAGGCGTACTCTATCACAACTTGATTACTAATCAGATGCTCCTGGATAATCCGCTCAATAACTTCAGGAGTTGCCTGACGATACCAAACACCATCGGGATAGACGACCAAAATCGGTCCCTCAGTGCAGATTCGCAAACAGTTGGCTTTAGTGCGGAAGATGCAGCTTTGGCGAGCGTCTGCTGGTTTATCAAGTTTCAACTGTTTCAGACGCTTTTTCAAGTAATTCCAAGATTCTAGACTAGCTTCCTTTGAGCAGCATTGGGGGAGAGTCTGGTCAGCACAGATAAAAACATGTCGCTGAATGTAAGGCATTCCCAAGGCTTGCACGCCAGCTGCTAAGGCGTCGTTGTCTTGGGGTTGCAAAGTTTCAGGAATTTCAGCACCAGGCTGGGCAGATGTCTTGTCAATCATCATTATGGATGTGCGAATTTTAGATAATGGAATTGTGAAACGCCCCGCAGTACACAGTTTCAGATACCTCAGACCTTGCAAGCAAAAAAGCAAAATAGTTTCAGTAATTGCTGAAGACACCACAATTATATTTAGTTATCACCCCCACTCCCCACTCCCTTACTCCCCAATGTTCGGAAAGCCGTACAAGCAATTTAGTTGCAATTGCTAACAGCTTTCAGCTAAATTAGCACTCAGGAGTTGAGAGTGCTAACTCTGGAGGAGTTTATATGGCAGCATTATCTCTAAGCGTTTCTACAGTAAAGCCCTTGGGCGATCGTGTCTTTGTCAAGGTAAGTGCGTCTGAAGAAAAGACTGCTGGTGGTCTCTATTTACCAGAGACTGCGAAAGAAAAGCCCCAAGTTGGGGAGGTAGTAGCCGTTGGTCCTGGTAAGCGGAATGAAGACGGTTCGCGGCAAGATCTGGAAGTAAAAGTGGGAGACAAAGTTCTCTACTCTAAGTACGCAGGTACAGATGTCAAACTTGGCACAGACGAATATGTCTTGCTTTCGGAAAAAGATATTCTTGCCTCTGTTGCTTAGGATACAAAAGTGTGCAGTTGAACTCTAGCTTTAAGCTTTCATCCTTGGTTTCTTAGTTTCTTTACCAACTGAACTCGATAACTATGGCTAAGCGTATTATCTACAACGAGAATGCTCGTCGTGCCCTAGAGAAGGGCATGGATATTCTGGCTGAATCTGTAGCAGTGACTCTAGGACCGAAGGGTCGGAATGTCGTGCTAGAGAAGAAGTTTGGCGCACCTCAGATAGTGAATGATGGGGTGACGATTGCCAAAGAGATTGAATTGGAAGACCATGTGGAGAACACGGGTGTATCTCTGATTCGTCAAGCCGCTTCCAAAACCAACGACGCTGCTGGTGACGGGACTACAACAGCAACCGTTCTGGCACACGCAATGATGAAAGAAGGGTTGCGGAACGTAGCAGCAGGTGCAAATGCTATTTCCCTCAAGCGCGGTATCGATAAAGCAACTCACTTTTTAGTAGAAAGGATTGCTGAACATGCCCGTCAAGTAGAAGATTCCAAGTCAATTGCTCAAGTTGGCTCAATCTCTGCTGGTAACGACGATGAGGTCGGTCAAATGATTGCCGACGCGATGGAGAAGGTGGGTAAAGAGGGCGTGATTTCCCTAGAAGAAGGGAAGTCGATGACCACTGAGTTAGAAATTACTGAAGGGATGCGCTTTGATAAAGGCTACATCTCTCCCTACTTTGCTACTGACGCTGAGCGGATGGAAGCAGTACTGGATGAGCCTTATATCCTGCTGACAGATAAGAAAATTGCTCTAGTACAGGATCTCGTACCAGTACTGGAACAAGTAGCTCGTTCTGGCAAGCCCCTAGTCATCATTGCGGAAGACATTGAGAAAGAGGCTCTGGCAACCCTCGTGGTCAACCGCTTGCGGGGTGTGTTGAATGTGGCAGCTATTAAGGCTCCTGGGTTTGGCGATCGCCGTAAAGCTATGCTAGAGGACATTGCCATTCTTACTGGTGGTCAAGTCATCACCGAAGACGCGGGTCTGAAGCTAGAAAGCACCAAGCTAGACATGCTGGGCAAGGCACGTCGCCTCACCATCACTAAGGACAACACTACGATTGTTGCTGAAGGCAACGAACAGGCGGTGAAAGTTCGTTGTGACCAGATTCGGCGTCAGATGGACGAAACCGATTCTTCCTACGATAAAGAGAAGCTGCAAGAGCGGTTGGCAAAGTTGGCTGGCGGTGTTGCCGTGGTCAAAGTGGGAGCTGCCACTGAGACGGAAATGAAAGACCGTAAACTGCGGTTGGAAGACGCTATTAACGCGACCAAGGCAGCTGTTGAGGAAGGTATCGTTCCTGGCGGTGGTACGACTCTAGCGCACTTGGCTCCGCAGCTAGAGGCTTGGGCAAATGACAACATCAAGGGTGAAGAGTTAATCGGTGCCATGATTGTTGCCCGTTCTCTCGCAGCTCCGCTGAAGCGGATTGCGGAGAATGCTGGTCAAAACGGTGCTGTCATTGCGGAACGAGTTAAAGAGAAGGACTTCAACGTCGGCTTTAATGCGGCGACGAATGAGTTCATTGATATGTTCGATGCTGGTATTGTTGACCCTGCTAAGGTGACACGTTCGGCTCTGCAAAACGCAGCTTCGATCGCCGGTATGGTTTTGACGACTGAGTGTATTGTGGTAGATAAGCCTGAGCCGAAGGACAATGCTCCGGCTGCTGGTGGCGCTGGCATGGGCGGCGACTTCGACTACTAATCGCGCTAAGAAAGCGATTTAATTAAGTAGAGGGCGATCTTGGATCGCCCTCTACTTTTTATTCTCTTCCCTGCCCCCTGCCTCTTCTCTGCCCTCTGCCCCTATGCCTCTCTCTCCCCAACTAGCTTGACGAATTAATTGGAATCTGAACTTCACTGCGCTTAAGCGCATCTGGGATAAAAGGCGAGTCGTAGAAAAAGCGGCGGGGTGGACCAGCAACTTTATAACTAGGATGCTGGGTTAACCACGAGCGTAGCAGATCGAGATTTTGCTGATAGCTTTCATAACTGTATGCACCTTGAATACCGATGCTGACAACTGTCATTGGGGCATGGTATTTTACCTTGATTCCTGGGGCAATCTGCTGTGGATGGATGTCTGTGTCGTGATAGAGAAATGATACCTCTGCTTGACCACGCTCATCAGGCTTACCGCTACGACCTTCCTGCCAAGTGATAAGTGGATAGCGAGTTTCTACTGGAGCAGTCATAGCAATGTTGTTTGAGCTAATGTGGCGATATAGAGGTTCAAAAGCTACACTTGTTGCTTGACTAAGCTGACCGTTGTATGTAAATGTGCCAGATCGGTAGCCAGGATAGTGCTTGACTTCAATTTTTCCAAGCCTAGTAGGTGGCGGGAAACCTGCTGGTAGTGGGGCAGACACGGCTCTATATACTCCAATTAGAACGACAGGAATTGCCAGGATTCCGAGCAGCAGCAGGAGGTTTTGAAACTTCATTATCCCTCTGTTTTTGCAACATCATCTAGATACCTTCATCTTAAATACTGATAAAGAGCTTTAAAATCATGTCTGGTACCTCCCAATTAGGCACGCCTGCCAAAACCTTTCGCGTTGATGCCTTATCAGTACATATCTACAATTTAGCAGCCGAAATGGCACTTGCCTCGGCACAACTTGCACAAAACTATTTGCAGGAGATTCTCAGCCAACAGGGTACCGCTACGATCATTTTGGCAACTGGCAACTCACAAATCAAATTTCTCGAAGCTTTGATTGCCTTGGGGGGAGTGGATTGGTCGCGAATTACCTTTTTCCATCTAGATGAATATCTGGGAATTGACGCTAATCATGCCGCTAGTTTCCGCCGTTACTTAAGCGAACGTGTCGAGAAGCAAGTGCATCCGGCAATGTTTCACTATATAGAAGGTGACACGCTACAACCCTTGGATGAATGTGAGCGTTACACTAGGCTTTTGCAGGTGCAACGAATAGACCTTTGTTGCCTTGGTATCGGAGAGAATGGACACCTGGCTTTTAACGAGCCGTCTGTCGCGGCATTCAATGACCCTCGCAGCGTGAAACTGGTGAAACTGGAATTAGCAACACGTCAGCAACAGGTGAATGAAGGCCATTTTCCTGTGCTTGAAGCCGTTCCACAATACGCCTTTACGTTGACGCTCTCAATGCTTTGCTCCGCTAAGAAAATAATTTGTCTAGCGCCGGAAAAACGCAAGGCGAAAGTGGTGTTTGAGATGTTGCAGGGGGCAAACTACAGAGCAATTCCGGCTTCAGTCCTCCGGACGCAAGCTCACGCAACGTTGTTTCTAGATGCCGATTCGGCTAGCCTGCTTTGATTTTTAGCAACGAAATACATAACGGCGATCTTACCTCAAGGAAGTGGTTTATCAAAGCTGCCAGCTCAATTGCTATTGGCTTTTATCTCAAAGAGAAACACCTTGTCCTCGGTGAAAAAAATGCATAGGGAAGGTTGTAGAACAGCCCAAGAGTTCGACCGCTCTCGGTCAGCAGCTGATGAAACCTTGTCATTGACGCTGAAATGCCAATCACTTTTTGATATTTGTAATAAACCTGTAACTTTAGTCAACAAAAGATATTGGGGCAGTTTTAACTTCGCTTTTAATTCCCTCGATTTGTGTTGTAATAGGGATATGATTATTGCATAAGGATTAGGCAATGGCAGAAACTGCAACTTCCCCACTAACAGGAAAAGCACTTCTTCAAAAAGTAAAGGGCAGCGACTTGCCCCGGAGAGACCTAGCAAAAGAGTGCGGCTATTATACAGAGACCAAGTCGGGTGTTAAGAGGGTTAACCTGAGTGAATTCTATAATGCTGTACTGGCAGCAAAGGGCGTAGAGCTAGAACCAGAGGGAACAAAAGATGGACGAGGCAGAGAGGCTAGTTACCGGGTTAGTGTCCACAAAAATGGCTCGATTGTCATTGGTGCTAACTACACCCAATCAATGGGACTACAGCCAGGAGATGAGTTTGAAATTAAACTTGGCTACAAACACATTCGCCTGATCCAAAGCGATAGTGATAGAACTGAAGAGGTTTAGCAAGAAAGCCCATTTCCTGCTAAGGTTGGGATAGATTGCCAATAACTTTAGGTAGCTGGAGGAAACTCTTCTTAAAGGTCTTTAAGGAAGTAGTGATGAGTGTCTCTTAGGCTAGAAGGAACAAAAAACTCCTAAGCAGAAAACCCCAGCCGAAGAGGCAGGGTGTCTATCATGCGGACTGAATACTATTGATTCTCTCAACCCAACCACTGTGGATGTTGAGCTGTACTGTCAAAGTGGCTGCTGGTCTTAAAAAGTTCATGTTGACCATTAGCAGCCGCTGCCGCAGTTCGTTCTAGTAAGGCCGCAACTTGTTCTTCACTCATCGGCTTCAACTTCCGTACAACCTCAAATGCTTAGTTGAGGATTGGCATGCTATCAATGCCTGTAATCACTGTTGAAGTCGGCAAGTTCATTGAGTAGTGCAGGCATTCGAACAGCACTAAGTTCAATTTCCGGATTGACCAGCTTGAGGCAGATGAGTTCTAGGTTCTGTGGTTTGGGAATGACTTTGCAAGGCAAATAAGAAAGCCAAACCTAAAAGCCCTAGCAGAACAAGCAAGGCTTGGCGACGCTTCAGCCAGTTTTTGGCAGCAAATGCCAAGCCGCCAGGAACACGGCGCTGCTCTGCCTCAATCTGGTGAGAATTTTGGTAGAGGGTACACTCTCTAGCGTGGGGACGTTGGGGAAATGTACAAGTGTCATCTGCGTGGTAAGTACAGCTTTGGCACAAAGATTCTTCCCCAGTCGCATGATGCAAAGGAATGCCAGGATGACCGTAAGCCTTTAAAGGCGTGCGGCAATAGGGACAGGTAACTGCTTGAGCATCAACAGCTTGATGGCAATGGGGGCAGGAGGCAGTATCCAACAATCTGTAGGAAGAGATGTGACTACTTCGATCTTACTCAACTAGTTTTTTGCTAGCAATGCAAGTCCCTCTACCTTAGCTTCGGTATTACTCTTTTGGTTCGGCAAAACCGTACGCATGACATCAAATTTGCCAGAATAGAATTGTAAGCTATGGCAATCTTGCTTTAAGCATAGCTAGTTCTTTGTTGAACTTCCCTTAAGTCACAGGAAGACCGCATGGACAGCAACAACTGGATGAAGCAGCTATTGATGCTCGGTATTGGCACAACATCTTTGGCCGCCGAGAAAATCCGGGAGGTAAGCGATGAATGGGTGAAGGATGGCAAGCTCAATCCTGAGCAAGCAAAGGCGTTTATGGATGATATGATGCAGCAGCTCAAGTCAGAGCAAGGCGGTTTTGAAAGTCAACTGCAGCGGCAGATGCGAAATATGTTGCAAGATCTAGGCGTTCCCCGCCAATCGGAGATGGATGAACTGCGGGGACGCATTGACCGTCTAGAGCGGCAGGTGCGTGACTTGGAAAACAAGCTCTGGCAACGTTGATGTCGCCCAAAAATTGAGGTCAAGATTGGACTCACGACGTAGTGTAAAATTGATGCCTGAACTCAACGTTCCGCCGGAGGCGGCTCCGGCGGCTGCGTTGAGCAAGCTCAAAGGGAGCGCCGGATTTCCACTCCGGCTGCTGCTTTGAGCAAGCTCAACCTTACAAAGCTTGTGGAGTCCTGTGGTTCGCTCTTGACGGTGAAGCGAGTGGTCCTTCTCAAGGCTGGGCAGTTAGGAAGGGCATAACGACTCATTAGGGAGGAATAATTTTGAGGGGAATTTTGATCAAATTGGGGTTCACGCTGTGTGTCCTAATTTTGGTGTTAACCCAAGTTGACAGTCAACAGAACTCAGCATTTGCAGATCGACTGCATGAGACTACACTAGCAGAGTTGTTCGTGCCAAAGAGCGATTATGCGAGTGATAACAATAACCTGATTGCGAGCAATAATATGTCTGATGCTAATAATGTCGTGACGACGTCTTCTGGACTTAAGTACATTGACCTCAAGGAAGGCACTGGAGCAACGCCCAAAACTGGTCAAACGGTTGTAGTTCACTACACCGGCACTTTGGAAGATGGTACCAAGTTCGATAGCTCTCGCGATCGCGGTCAGCCTTTCTCGTTTAAGCTTGGTGCTGGGCAGGTGATCAAAGGTTGGGATGAAGGACTCAGCACCATGAAAGTTGGTGGGCGTCGCCAGTTAATTATTCCGCCAGAGCTAGGATACGGCGCTCGCGGAGCTGGCGGCGTAATTCCACCCAACGCCACGCTCAATTTTGATGTTGAATTACTGAGAATTGCTTAGCTATAAGCTGACTCACTGATGACAATGCCCAGGATGCTTCCCGCATCACTGGGCATTTATAATGCAGCTTCAATAATTTTGGTTTTTGGCTAAGTTCATAAACTTAGTCAAGTTGGGCTCGAATAAGAGCTTAACGACTCCGGTTGGACCATTTCGGTGCTTGGTTACTATAATTTCAGTAATATTCCGATCGGGAGAATCAGGATTGTAGTAACTATCTCTGTAAAGCATAATGACTAAATCCGCGTCCTGCTCAATCGAGCCACTCTCCCTCAAATCCGACATCATCGGGCGTTTGTTATTCCGGGCTTCAACCTGCCGACTTAACTGAGATAGAGCAATAATCGGAACATTGAGTTCACGGGCTAAACCTTTCAGTGATCGCGTAATCCGAGATAGCTCTTGTACGCGGTTATCGCCGCTCCCTTCCATAAGTTGAAGGTAATCTAGTAAAATCAAGCCCATCTCCTGCCCTTGTTCTGCCTGGAGACGACGCGCTTGCGATCGCATTTCCGTGACTGTAATATTGGGCGTGTCATCGATAAATATTGGCATATCCGAGAGGATGCCAATCGCCCGTGAGAGGGGTTCCCACTCATTCTGACTCACTCGCCCTGCCCGCAGACGATTGCTTTCAATTCCAGCCTCACTAGCCAATAGCCGTTGCACCAGTTGTTCTTTCGACATTTCCAAACTGAAGATAGCCACTGGCAGCTTATGAAAAGCAGCAATATTATGAGCTAAACCAAGCGCAAAGCTAGTGTTGTGAACACAGATATCATTGGCGACAAAATTGTGCGTTACTGGGATGGTTAAGTCATAGACCTGTTTGTACCCCGATGGCTCAATAGAAACAATCTCATCCCAGTAGATATCACCTGTCGCCAATCTCTGTAATGACAAACTATCTAAAGCAAGCGCTAGTGTCAAAAGTCTTTCCCGCGATAAAGAGCGTTTGCCCACATGAATATTGGTATGCCCTTTGATTCCAGCTCTTATAGCCAAAC
>JAFAVL010000533.1 GCA_019242465.1 Chroococcidiopsidaceae cyanobacterium CP_BM_RX_35
CAACGTTATCAATGTCAAACTTGTCAATCTCGATTCGACGACTTGAGTGGTATGATTCTAGCTGGTCATCATCAGCCCTTGCAGACCTGGATTCTCTGTCTATACTTCATGGGCTTAAACCTTTCGACTCACCAAATTGCGGCTGAACTTGACTTGAATAAGGATGACGTACACCGAATGACGAGCCATCTGCGTGCGGGTATCGTCAAGAAAAAAACCTAAGGTCATATTGGCAGGCGAAGTTGAATGTGATGAACTGTACTTCATTGCTGGTTTCAAAGGTCAGCCAGATCAAGTCAGAAAAAAGGGCGAAAAGGCCGGACGCGGCGGCTGAAGACCAAGCCCGGACGCGGAACATTGGCGAAAGAGAAGCCTCCCGTTTTCGGCATGATCCAACGTGGAGGTGAAGTTGTCCTACAAATGCTATCCAACGTCAAGCAAGCCACCATTGCACCTGTGATTCAAAAAATGGTCTCACCTGGCACACTCATCTACTCAGATGAATACCTGAGGGGGCGACATGAAAGCTAAAAGGTAGCTGTAATAAGCTCCATAGCCCTCATACCTCGCAAATAATACTCTAGCTTGTTGCGATTCAATTGCATTAATTCCTCGACTAATCCCCAACAAATATCCATAAATCTCACCCAATCTTGACCATATAAGCCAATATAAAAACTGCTATGTCTTCTCGTTAATCTCCCATATTCTCTGACTCTGCCGATGTATTTTTGTACCCCCTTTTTCTTGATTTCTTGTCCTTTAAATGTGGCGCTAGAGTAGACAAATGCTACAATTAAAATCAAAGATGTTAATCTATAACCGGATACATTAGTGTCTTCTAAGTTATAGCCACCACTCTTAAAGTCTCGGAACATTTCTTCAATATCAAAGCGTTTTCTATAAGCTTTGATAGCAGTGGGAAGGTCACGAAGATTTGTTAAAATAAACCAACCTTCATGAGGCGCACTACCTGAAAACTTCTTCTGCCATTTACCAGCTACATTAAAGCCTTCTATTTGTTTGGTTTTGGTAACTTTTATGTTGTGATAGAACCAAGAAATACCAGGTGCCAATCCTAAATTGTCCAAGGATTGCCAACTTCCATTTTCTGTTTCAATATTTTCATTCTTTTTTAATCTCAGACAAAACTTCACTGCTGCCGCTCGGAGCCAGTTAGCTAGTTGAACAGAGCAAAACTCCCGATCTCCCAATACAATTATTTGAGATTTCTTGAATAATGGTAATACTTGAGAAAAGACTCTTTTTTGCTCAGCAAAATTACTGGAACCTAATTTAGGTAAAAGTTCAAAATATACAGGAATAGCTCTAGAGTCATAAATCACGCTAATCATGATTAAGTTTTGCCGCTCCCAACTGGTTCTATCAATCACCAAATAGATAGGTTGATTATCTGGAAAATTTTCAGCCAACCAATCTTTGATTATGGGAAACCACAGCGTTTTAATCCGAAGACTAGGTAATGATAAAAACCTCTGGATTTTTTTACGTCTACTCTCAAACAAAATTGGTAGTGGTAAAGCTGTAGCTAGTTTTTCTAAACTGACTTCTTTAAGATCTTGCACTAGGTTAATCAGAATATTGAAAAGTAACAACTCCGATGGCTCTAGTTGATTTTCTAGGTGGTTTTGGTACAATGAATGCAGCATTTTATCAATAGACAGGTCTTGTTGACAACGGCAGACCTGTCTTTTTCTATCATGATTCAGTCAAATCTTTATCCCGTATATCTTTTGGGGCGCTTGTCGCCCCCTCAGGATGAATACACTATCTATGCTCGCATAACTGAGTGGGGATACGGTCACAAGACAGTGAATCATGGGCAGGGAGAGTATGCTCGGGATGAGGATGGAGACGGGTTTTACGAAGTCCATGTCAACACAATGGAAGGATTCTGGTCATTGTTACGCTCTTGGTTACGACCACATCGTGGGATTTCCCAAGATAAACTGCCGCTCTATTTAGGGTTTTTTGAGTTCGTTCACAATGTCAGAAAACGGGGTAAAACTCTGTTGCCATCTCTATTGGGGTGCCTTCTCAAATAGATCCCTGGAATCCATAAAGAGCCATATTTTATATAATTAGTAGTATACGTCTGAGAGTTCAAAACTTAATGAGAATGAGCAAACCTAAAATAGGGGTTTGAGCGTCTAAATTCTCAATAGGATTTTCGATCAAGAAAAATATGCTTCTATGTAGCATGAATTACATAAAATATTTACGCCTCCAGTAGAAATTCTAATAGCTCCTACACTACCTTCTGATTAGCTAAAGCCAACGAGTAAACATGCTTAAATTATCTGGGAGGCACACAAGATGGCTCAAGGCTGGAAGTATAAACACAGGCTGTTGGTTCTGATAAGTTCTTTAGCAATTCCGGGGCTAAATATCCTCTTTCCTATGGGTCGTGTTTTAACCCAGATTGTCCCAGATAGAACACTAGGAGCTGAAAGGTCTGTTGTTACACCTGGCGCTGGCGGCGTTGATGTAATCTTAGGTGGAACAAGGCGGGGGACAAATTTGTTCCACAGTTTTGAACAATTTTCTGTACTTACAGGAAGGACAGCTTACTTCAACAATGCGGCGACCATTCAGAACATCATTAGCCGTGTGACAGGTGGAGGTGTCTCTAGCATTGACGGTTTAATCAAAGCTAACGGCACGGCTAATTTATTTCTGATTAATCCTAATGGCATTGTGTTTGGTCCAAATGCCGCGTTGAATGTTGGTGGCTCGTTTGTGGGAAGTACGGCAAGCAGCCTGAAATTTTCTGATGGGACGGAGTTTAGTGCCACAGCTCCCAAAACCTCGCCTTTACTGACTGTTAGCGTGCCCATTGGTTTGCAATTGAGAGGCAATCCAGGGAGCATCCTTAATCAATCCCAGGCGACTGATAGTAATGATAATACTGTTGGTCTACAGGTGAGGCCAGGTCAGACATTGGCTCTGGTAGGCGGGAATATAAATTTCAACAATGGGATGCTACGGGCACCAGGTGGTCGTGTTGAGCTGGGAGGATTAGCAGAAGCGGGAACGGTAGGGCTGAATGTTGATGCGGGTCATTTGAATTTGAGTTTTCCTAATGACGTAGCGCGAGCAGATGTATCGCTTACTCATGGGTCGGAAGTAAATGTCCAAGCTGGAGGTGGCGGGAGTATTGTTATCAACGCCCAGAACTTGATTTTGGAGGGAGACCAGAATTCAACAGTGGCGGGAGCAAGTAAACTGCTGGCAGGGATAGCGTCAGGGGAAGGATCTGTTAACAGCCAGGCGGGAGATATTGATATTAATGTGACAGGGGCAGTCACTCTAAATAATGAAAGCTTTATTGCTAATACAGTTGGAAGCTCTATTTCTTCTAATGCAGTGCAAACTGGAACGAAAGGCAAGGCAGGTGACGTCAATGTCCTGTCAGGCTCACTCTCTCTAACTAATGGTGCTGAACTGGATACCAGCACTTATGGAAACGGGGATGCAGGCAGTGTAACGATTAATGTCAGTGGTCCTGTCTCCTTTGATGGTGTGGATAGCAATGGATATCCCAGTGGTGCCTTTAGCACAGTAGAATCTGGAGCAATAGGCAAGGGAGGTAATGTCAATGTCATGTCAGGCTCACTCTCTCTAACTAATGGGGCTGAGCTGAGTGCTCTCACTACTGGAAACGGAGATGCAGGCAGTGTAACGATTAATACCACTGGCTCTATCTTCTTTGATGGCGTGCACAATGGATATCCCAGTGGTGCCTTTAGCACAGTAAATCAAGGAGCAATGGGCAAAGGGGGTGACGTCAATGTCACGGCAGGTTCACTCTCTCTAACTAATGGAGGTGAGCTGAGTTCCAGCACTTATGGAAACGGGGATGCAGGCAGTGTAACGATTAATGTCAGTGGTCCTGTCTCCTTTGATGGTGTGGATAGCAATGGATATCCCAGTGGTGCCTTTAGCACAGTAGAATCTG
>JAFAVL010000824.1 GCA_019242465.1 Chroococcidiopsidaceae cyanobacterium CP_BM_RX_35
AGGCAAGTACAAGTTGCCTCCGATATAGCAAAGAGAGGTATCGCACAACTAGCAGGGATAGAAGCACCCAAGTTTGAGGATAATGAAACTACATTCCCAGAACTGATTGACCGCATTCAGAAAACCATTTCTTTTTTAAAGACATTCGAACCTGAGCAAATTGACGGCTCGGAGGAGAGAATAATCACCTTACAAATGCGTGACAACACGCTATCTTTTCAAGGCATGCCATTTCTCCTGTATTTTGTTTTACCAAACGTTTACTTCCATGTCACAACAGCATATGACGTTCTCAGACTCTGCGGTGTAGAAGTTGGCAAACAAGACTTCCTTGGAAAGCCTTGACAATATTTCTATTGTTTTTCCCCTGTCAATTATCGATTAGTAACAGAAACAAGATGACTGATTGCAGCCAGTTTTCAAGTTAATTGCTGTTGAACAGACTGTGTTGCAAATATTCAAAGCACACTGATGAAAGTTTTTGCTTTAAGGTTAAAACCAGACCAAGATTTAAGACAAAGTTTAGAAACGTTTGCGATTGAGCGAGATATTAAAGCTGGGTTTGTTCTGACAGCGATCGGCAGTTTACAGCAGGCAAAAATTAGGTTTGCTAATCAAAGTGCGAGTACAGTGCTGCAAGATAGATTTGAGATTCTTTCCCTTAATGGCACCCTAGCAATCACTGGCGTTCATCTGCATATTTGTATAGCTGATAAAGTCGGTCAAACTCTTGGTGGACATCTCAGTGACGGTTGTATAATCTACACTACAGCTGAGATCGTCATTGGTACAAGTGAGGAATTTACCTTTGTGAGAACGCTTGACCAGCAAACAGGATATAAAGAGTTAGAGATTATAACGCAGACTTAGTTCGACTCTTCAGCCTACTAAAAATATCTGGATCTAGCTGATTAGCCTGTCCTTCTGTAGTATTTTTAAACAAAACAGTGAAAGCCCCAGCTCCTAGCCCTGCTTGAGGCCACATGCGATAGCAAGGAATGTTAGCTAGATGGGACTGATAAGCTGATAAATGAGCAATGGCTACTGGTTGGAACTGAGGAAACCTTGATAAAAACCATTCACATACCTGCTCATTCTCTTCAGTTGAATAGGTACAGGTCATATAAGCAAGATATCCCTGTGGCGCAACAACTTCTGCCGAATTAGCCATTATCCTTTTCTGCCTGTTGGCACTTTTATTAATAGCAGATGGGTGAAAGCATCCTGGCGCTTTCCCTCCTTTTACTAGTAAGGATTGACCTGTGCAAGGTGCATCTACTATCACAACCTGGTTAGTCTGAGGTATCAGTTTAGCAAGAACACTTGAATCTAAGCTTGTGACAATATGAGGACTGATCTGGCAGCGTTTTAGGTTGGAAAACAGCATCCCAGTGCGTTTAGCAATAACTTCATTACATATTAGTAATTTAGGCTGCAAAGTTCTCCAGGCAAAAATACTTTTTCCACCCGGTGCAGCACACATATCAAAAACTTCATTTACTGGAAGCTGTAGAGTTAATAGAATAGAAGCAGCAAAAACAGAGGAAAAGTCTAAGCAGTAGTAATATCCGCTTTCATGTAGGGAGGTTTGGCCAGGTTTTTCTCCCAAAGATAAGCGATCAACAAAAGATGGTTGCCAGGAAATAGGTGGCTCAACGGTAAATGGCAAAGTGCTTGGTTTCTCCTGGCACCAAAGAATACAGGGATAGAAAGGTTTGGGATGAATTAATGCCTCAACAAATTTTTGCTGATCAGAAGGGTTGTCAAAGAGACGGCGACTAAGTTTTAGTAGGAGATTAGAGGGTTTGTCCATGCAAGGTTAACGACTCAGCTCATAGGTAAGGTCGCCATGCTATGGTGAATGTGCGGCATCGCTTTGCTATCCTACGTCGTGAGCCTTTATCAGCAAGCCCTGAAGCCCTAGTTTAGGGCAAGCCCCGATAGAGCAAAGAAGCTGACACAACTTATAGACTAGCTTAATCTTCGCGCTTTAACTGCCATGCTGCACCAACCGCCGCTCCTGCCCCAGCGATCAACCCAGTACTCATGCCTTGTACAGTCTTAAACATGGAGTCTTGGGTTAAACACTCGTTTGTCACAGTTTTGGCTTGCAAACACTGGTTAGATTGTGCCCAACTAGCGGTGCCTCCTAGGACTACACCAGCTGCACTACAGGAAACAACAAGAAGCAAAAAACGCTTTGTTTTTCTGTCCATAGATAGATGTGTAAAAGCTCGTTAATGACTTTATAATTCCCTCCACTCTATCATCTGCCTTCAGCTCGTTACATTTTTTCACAAAAACTTTAACTTGCTGCTAACTCACTCAATCTTTAAGTTGAACGGTAAGCGAGCATAGATGCTCCGAGGATCGTTCATCTTCTGTAGAATGGTGAGTTCTTTTTGCAGTTTTTGGAATTCAGCCGTCAGCGGATTTGTAGGCATTATGGGCTCATAGGCGTTGCTAGTCATCCTCCCTAGCAGGCGTTGCTCCAAGCTACGGGTTTCAGGATACTCTTGCAGTTCCCAATCCTTACCCAAATGCGCCTGCCTAGCAGCGTACTGAATAGCGGCATCAAGTCCACCAAGATCATCAACTAGACCGATTTGCTTTGCTTCTTCTCCAGACCAGACTCGTCCTTGAGCAATCTGGGCTACTCTTTGCTTTGGTAGCTTGCGTCCAGCAGCAACACGATTGAGAAACAGATCGTAAATCCGATCGACCGACTGCTGGTAGATTGCCAGCTCTTGAGCAGTCTTAGGGCGAGCAGTTGTCTGACTATCGGCAAAGCGAGCAGTTTTCACCACATCCCAAGTGATGCCATTATTGTTTGCCAACTTTTGGAAGTTAAACAGCAGCCCAAAGACACCAATCGAACCCGTAATTGTGTTTGGTTCGGCAAAAATTCGGTTGGCATCAGCAGAGATCCAGTAGCCCCCAGAAGCAGCAACATCACCCATTGAAACGATGACGGGTTTTACCTGCCGCATCAGATCAACCTCTCGCTGGATCACCTCAGCTGCTGTGACACTGCCACCAGGGCTGTTAATTCGTAGCACAACTGCCTTAACCCCATCGTTCTGTCGGAGCTTGCGCAGAACTCTCGCAAAGCGATCGCCCCCCACGTCTCTTGCACCGCCTTCTCCATCAACGATATCGCCTTCGGCATAGACAACAGCAATTTTATTTTGAGAGGAACGCGAAGCCCCACTTGCTAAATCTTCCTGTTCAGCGTACTTAGTGAGGCTAACTTGCTTGAAAGTCCTCTCTTCCTTGCGACTGCCAGTTAACTGCTTTAGCTGCCCTAGCACCTCGTCAAAATATGCCACTCGGTCCACCAAACCGCGAGCTTTGGCTGTATCTGCTGTCACCAAACCTTGATTATCTGCGATCACCTGTAACTGCTGAGGGCTGAGTTTGCGACTGTTACTGACTGAGCTACGCCACTCTCCCCAAACATCATCCAACAATTGCTGAGTCTGTAGCCGATTATCTGGACTCAACTTGTCTAGTACAAATGGCTCCACTGCTCCTTTGAACTTGCCTACTCGGACAACCTGAACACCAATGCCGTATTTCTCAAACGCTCCTGCTAGGAACATCATCTGACTACTTAAACCTTTGACTTCCATCTCACCTAAGGGATTGAGTACAACAGTGTTGGCAACAGAACCCAGGTAGTATTCTCTTTGACTCCAGTCCACGTTGTAGGCAACGATAGTTTTGCCAGCAGCGCGGAATTGTTCTAGAGCTGCCCGCACTTCCCTGAGTGTTGCTAAGCCTGTGCGTGAGCTGCCGGAACCTTGCGTGCCATCCAAATAAATCCCGACAATCCGTCGATCCTGCCGTGCCCGCTCCAGAATATCTAGAACTGTACGGAGACTGATACTGTTGTCTGTTTGTCCCGACAAGGCTGACTGAATTGCTGAACTAGGATCAGAGGTTGGTTTTGCATCGGTGATGTTGAGCGACAAGTCAAAAACTAGTACCGATTTATCCTGGATTTGTGCGGTTTTAGGTGTGAGCGCAATCAGCAGCAAGAGCAGTCCGCCAATGCCGATACCACAGAAAATCAGCAGTCCTAACAGGGTGCCAATGGCACTTGCAAAGGTTTGTTTGATGAAATTACGCATTTCGGGGTGTTGGGATGGCTGATAGCTATTCTATTCGCTGGAGAGCGCTAGCAGCCTTCATCTGTGCCAAGGTAGAATTGCCTGTGCAAAATAGCACGGTGGTTATCTCGGCAATTAAAACCTCAGCCAGGGCATAGACAGCGGCTTCTGATTCAGCAGCCGCTTGTAAGAACGGCCATGCTATTCCGGTAAGATCAGCCCCCAGAGCGATCGCCTTTGCTACATCCAGCCCGTGACGCAATCCTCCTGAGGCAATCAGCGGAAAGTCAGCCGTCACTGCGCGAATACTCGTGATGCACTCAGCTGTTGGCAAACCCCAATCAGCAAAAGTCATTCCCAACCGCCGCTGTTGAGGATTTTCTGCCCTTTCACTTTCCACTTTTGCCCAAGATGTACCGCCTGCACCAGCAACATCAATTGCTGCTACCCCAGCCGCTATGAGTTTCTGTGCCATGGCAGCCGAGATGCCGTTCCCAACTTCCTTTGCAATCACAGGCACGGGCAACTTGGCACATAGCTGAGCAATTTTATCTAACAAAGAGCGGAAATTGGTATCGCCTTTGGGTTGAATGCACTCTTGGAGGGGGTTGAGATGCAAAATTAAGGCATCTGCCTCCAATAGGTCAACCACTCGCTGACATTCATCTAACCCGTAATCATAGTTCAATTGCACAGCCCCCAAGTTGGCAAATAGCAAAATATCGGGGGCATGCGATCGCACGGCGAATGTCTCTGCCACCTCTGGTTTCTCTACCAACACTCGTTGGGAGCCCACCCCCATCGCAATTTTGTAGTGCTGAGCCACCTGTGCCAGGCGAAAGTTAATCTCTCCTGCTGCTTCCGTACCACCCGTCATCGAAGAAATTAGCAGTGGGGCGCCCAGGCATTTCCTCAAAAACGTCGTTGTTAGATCGATATCATTGCGGTCTAGTTCTGGTAAGCAACAGTGGGTGAACCGATAACGTTCCAGTCCGTTTGTCGTGGAGCCAAATTGCACATCTTCATCTAGACAAATCCGTAAGTGGTCTGCCTTCCGTGTCTGAGTTTGTGCTGATAAATTTGAAGAAAGGTTCACAAGCAAGTGGGTCTAACTCAAAGCAGTGTTGCTACTCATTCTCTCAGTTTCAGGTCTGATTTAGCCCAGGATTTGAATCATAGGTCGGCTTTGCAGATGAAGATGTGAGCTAGGGCGTAGATTGGACATGTACAATGATCGATTCTCAAAAGAAGTGCAAAGATGTCAAAACTTCCAGGTCACAAAATTACTCCCACCCCCATGCCGCAGGAGATTGGCGTGGTTGATTTGATCGATAATTATTTCACCGCCTATAACTCCGCTCGCCTGCGGGAAATCTGTCAGTTACTCAGTCGGGAGGTGCTACGCGATGGTGTCACTGTGGGAGTCAGCCTGTCAGGAGCAATGACACCAGCGGGCTTCGGGGTTTCAGTCTTAGCGCCACTGATTCGCCATGGCTTTATTGACTGGATGATTAGCACTGGGGCTAATCTTTACCACGATCTGCATTATGGTTTGGGATTTGACCTCTACACAGGTCATCCGTTTCTAGATGATGTGAAGCTGCGCTCTGAAGGGACAATCCGGATCTATGACATTGTCTTTGGCTATGATGTCCTGCTAGAAACCGATGCCTTTATCAGGAAAATTCTGCAAGCTGAGCCATTTCAGAAGCGGATGAGCACAGCGGAATTTCACTATTTGCTAGGCAAGTATGTGCGGGAAGTAGAAAAGCAATTAGGCGTCAAGCACTCTTGTCTGCTTGCCACAGCTTATGAATGTGGTGTACCAATTTATACTTCTTCTCCAGGAGATAGTTCAATTGGCATGAATGTGGCAGCTTTGGCATTGTCAGGTTCAGAGTTAGTGCTAGATCCAGCAATTGACGTGAATGAGACAGCAGCGATCGCCTACTCTGCCCGTGAATCTGGTATTCCTGGCATCGAGGGCAAAAGTGCCGCTGTGATTATTGGTGGTGGTAGCCCCAAAAATTTCCTACTGCAAACCCAGCCACAAATTCATGAGGTTTTGGGACTAGAAGAGCGTGGGCACGATTACTTTATTCAGTTTACTGATGCCCGTCCAGATACTGGCGGCTTATCTGGGGCAACGCCGAGCGAAGCTGTGAGTTGGGGGAAAATTGACCCAGAAGAGTTACCCAATACTATTGTTTGTTACACCGATAGCACAATTGCGCTACCGCTCTTGACCGCCTACGTCATGAGCCAGTGCCAACCCCGTTCCTTAAAGCGATTGTATAACCGTCGGGAAGAAATGCTCTCGCAATTGCAAACGGCTTATCAAGCAGCCAAAACTCAGCCAGTGGAGAAGGTGCCAGCCGCAGTTGCAGAGAGCGCGTCTGAGCAACCTGTAGCCACCTATCCTTGTGGTAGACTGATTCCCCATAACCCTTAGCTGTCTAAGATACTTCTGAGTAAACCTTAAGTCAGAATTCATGCCAAAAATTGGAGCCATAACAGCGGCGGCATTGATTGGCGCTACGTATTTGAGCGTAGCGCTCGTCTTCTTAGGTTTAAACAAATTCTATTTTATTATGGCGGGTGGTCAAAAATTTGCCACCTTTCCCAGTTTAAATAGTCAGCTAGGAATTGGTATTAGCTATCTCGCCTTACAAATACTTTATCTAGTTTGGTTACAACGTAAGCCATCTTATAATTTCTCACATTTTACCAAAATCTTAGGTAGCACAGCTGTCTTTTTAGCATTAGCTCTTTTAGCCTATCCCCTTGGTGACGATATCTATCTTTACCTACATTTTGGATTGATGAATCTCGGTGGGGTTAATCCTCTCATCCACCAGGCAAGCTCCTTTACTTCTCAGCTTTCCCCGTTTGTTGATTGGGGGCAAACTTCAACCTATGGCAGCTTATCTCAATTTTTATTTACAATGTCTGCCACAGTAGTGCCGCTTAGTCCAATTCTTGCCATCTACTTATTTAAGAGTTTTTGTTTATGTTTGCATATTCTCAATGGCTACTTAATCTGGCGATTATTACTATTCCCCCAAAGTAAGATCGTCATGGCATATCTACTGAATCCGCTGCTGTTGATGGAGCAGGTGGGTTCGAGTCATGTAGATATCTTAATTTCAACTTGCTTAATTATCTTAATTTGGTGTTTAACAAGACAGCGATATATCCTAGGATTTTTCACTATTTGGGCTGGTTTCTTAGCTAAAACGCTGCCACTTATTTGGGTACCTTTAGTCTCAATTTGGTTGATCCGACAGCGCTATTGGAAACAGTTACTTGGAATTGTCATCCTTTCCCTAGTTTTGTTGATTGTTCTCTGGGCAACAGTTATGCCTGGAAAAGAGGCATGGTTGAGCGTTTTAAATCCGGGGGTAGCGGGAAAATACCATGCCTCTTTACATGCACTAGTGCAATCGTGGCTGAACCTGGTGCGCCTCTCCTCCCCCAAACTGATGACACTTGCCCAAGAGAGACATATCTTGTCTAAGCTGACTCAGTTCACTTTAACTGGGTTTGCAGCTTTTTATGTATGGGTTGCCTGGAAGGGCTATACCAAACGGTATGACTCGCAACTGAACTTAATCATCGACCTAGGTTGGGTGACATTAAGCCTGTTTCTGTTCGCAACTCCCTGGCTCATGCCTTGGTACGCTTCCTCCCTGTTACCCATCGCTGCTCTCATTCCACAAGCTCAACTGTTTGGCTTAACTAGCCTGATGTTTTGTCTATCTAGTAGCTCTGTATATTTGCTGCAAGGGCTGAACGGGATCGAGAGTATCGTTTCGATTGGCTTGCCAACGTTTATCTTGATCTATGTAGCAACAGGGGGCGTGCGAGAGACTAAACGCTTTGGTTAGCAACCCGCGATCGCACTTTTATTAGGCTCTGGGTAGGCAAGATACCTACCCCAAAACCTATACCTGCTGATGCAACAAATCGCTGACATCAACAGCTAACTTTTGCCCTAACTTTAGCAACTGATGACTCTGGGCTATGAGCAGGTCAGATTTTAAAGCCATTTGAGCAGAATCAACTTTACCATTCCCCGCATTGCCCACCTGACTTAACGTTTCGCCGGAGGTAGCTCCAGCGACTGCGTTGAGCGAGCTTAATATCTCCGGTTGAGGCGGCAGAATTTGATGGATGCAATTAGAGTATAATTCCTGCGCCCGATCGAGGCATAGATTGAGATTTAACTGATCCCCCACATTAATAAACCGCTCCAACCTTTGAATTTCTGCCTCCAGCGTAGCGGCATTAGGATCGTGCAATAACTGCCAAAGTGAGCGCAAAATTAACTGCTCCATCGTGTGCTTAGCTTCTGGAAGATCTAGACGACAGTGTAAGTTCTTTACTTCTGTTGCCATCGCTTCCAGTTCTGCCAAGTAATTTAAGCTCAATTGAGACTCATCAATTTCTTGCTCCAACGCTCGTACTAAACTGAGGCAGCGATGCCCTAGAGCAATCTCGGCTGCTACTTGTAACTCCTGAGGCACTGGTAGCTCATCTCCATGGAACGCCATCAGTACACCATAGTTATCTCGATAAACTTGAGTGTAGAGCTGATCCAACCGAGTCAGAGTTTCCTGACTTAAGAGCTGCATAATGCGATGCCGCTCCTCAGCAAACAAATTTTGTAAATTGAAAGACTGATCCCCAAACAACTGAGTCATCGTGACTATAGTGTGGGCAGCACTGGCTTGGTGCAGCGCTTCAAACAGCTTGTCTTTGAGCTGGCTATAGGTGCGGCGTCCGCTAAAAGGTTGAATGCAACAGTGGAAGTCTGAACCCCCCAAATGTAGCACCGCAAAGACGAGATGTTCGCTCTCCCAAGTGATCTCAGAAACTAGCCGTACCTGCCCTAGGCTTAAGGTCAGTGGTCCTAGACGCTGTAATTGGTTGTCAAGTTGCTGCACTGTGTAGCAATAGACGCGCCGCTCTGAAGGATGCCGCACTAGACACGAAAGCTGTATAAAGCCATCATTCTGACTTCTCGCTTCTAAATGGCGATCGCCAAACAGTGAAGTGATGACGTACTGCGCCACCACTTGTCTGAAACTAATTTGAGCTGTCACCACCAATCGGCGATAGACTTCTGCACCGTGTTTAAATTGGTCAATATTACTGGGAGTTTGTGTCAGGCGTTTGAGAAAGCCTTTTTCTAGCTGCACCCCAGCAACATCCCCAGCCAGTTCTAGCGCTCTAGCAGCATAGCGCAGAATCTGCGTCCCCTCAGGTCTTGAGAGTTCTTCAAAAAACCAACCACAACTGGTATACATAAGCAGAGCATGGCGCTGCATTTCCAACAAGCGCAAAGCATCTACCTGCTCAATTGCTGACAGTTTGTGATTTTGATGGCGGGACAGGAAGTGGCTGACATTAATCGGAGAGCGATCGCGCACCACCTGGATATAAGCATCTCGCGCTACCCAGGGATCGCGGAATAATTGCCTACCAGTTTCTTCGTAAACTTTGATTAACTGATCCCGTAACCAATCAAGTGCATTCCGCAACGGGCGACGCCATTTCTGATGCCAGACACCACCTTCACCACCACAACCACAGTTCTCCTGCCAACGATCTACACCATGAGCACAACTCCAAGCTGTTACTGGCTTCAGTTCTACCTCCCAATTCGGAGGACTCAAACTGAGGTAATGAGCGAAGTTTGTTACCGTCCAATCCCGACTGGGAAACTCTTCTAGGAACGCATAAGCCAAAGTCTTCTCAGTACCACCCTTATGGTGCCCGAAAGTTTCTCCATCTGTTGCCACAGAAATTAATTGCGCCAGCCGATGATCCCCACGCACCGCCTGCCCAATCCTGCCAGCTAAGTGATGCGAATTGTAAAGGACATCTCTAAATCCCATGTCTCGCGAGATGGGACCATCGTAGAAAAAGATATCAATGTAAGGGCTTTCTGGCAGTGGGGGAGCGCCGAGTTCAGACTTCAAGAAACAGCGGTAGGGACGCGTGGGATCGATCTGACTGCCTCCCACTTCCTGCCATTGGCTAGCGGGTTGCTCGTCTATGGGTAGGGGGCGGCAACGTTGGGCTTGAGAAGGAGCCAGAACAATAAACCGAATGCCTTCTGCAACTAAAGCTGCTAGCGTAGCATAATCAACAGCGGTTTCAGCCAACCACATCCCTTCGGGATCGCGTCCAAACCGAGAGCGGAAATCGGCTTTGCCCCAGCGGATTTGAGTGTATTTATCCCGCTCATTAGCCAGGGGCATAATAATATGGTTGTAAACTTGGGCGATCGCGTTGCCGTGACCATTCAGGCGTTCACAACTCTTCCTATCTGCTTCCAAAATTCGCTGGTAAACTTCCACGTCATAGCGTTCCAGCCACGACATCAGCGTTGGACCAATATTAAAGCTCAAATACTCATAATTATTGACGATCCCCACCACTTCGCCCTGCTCATTTAGCACTCTGGCAAAAGCATTAGGACGGTAGCATTCGTGGTGAATCCGCTCATTCCAGTCATGGAATGGTGCTGCACTGGGCTGACGCTCGATTGCGTCCAGGTAGGGGTTTTCGCGCGGCGGTTGGTAAAAATGACCGTGGACGGCCACATACACACCCTTAGCTGTTGGCAACACCCCAGGTGTAGCAATGTCTCTATCGTCCCAGGACGGCGTGGAATTCGACCCAGCAGTAGCTGGTTGAGAAGCAGCAGAAGTCATGCAATATATCCCAAGTGACTACTTTCGGTCCATAGACGGCTTCCCTTGCAGCTCTTTACGGAAGCCTACCCTCAAGAGTGGAGCGCTCGTTTGCGCTTCACGGTTGTACTAAAATCAAGAGCTAGCGTTTTTGCGTGTTGTGCCTCAGCGGCATTTCTTTAACCAAGTGGCTCAATGACTGATCCCCAACGCAGCTCCACTGAGTAACCATCTAGTGCTGTGCCAATGGTTCAATAGCAGCTTAGCCTAGTTTAACCGCAATGCTGGCGGAATGAGCAGAGGGATTTGATAATTTTGCATTAAGGCTTGGCGATCGCCAACTTAGCTGATAAAAAGCGTTAACATTTTGTTACATAGCATAGACACAATCAATGTCAGTCAAAAATATTATTTTTCTGCTCCTACTGTTGTTTATTCCGGTTTCTTTAGCAGCTCACTTTTTAAACTGGGGTTCGCTAGCTGTTTTCACTACCGCAGCTCTAGCAATCGTCCCCTTAGCAGCCTGGATGGGTAGTGCTACAGAAGAAATTGCCGTAGTACTTGGTCCTGCCCTAGGAGGTTTATTGAATGCCACTTGTGGCAATGCGACTGAATTAATCATTGCCTTAGTCGCCCTGAATGCTGGACTGATAGATATTGTCAAAGCTAGCGTTACGGGTTCGATCATCAGCAACTTACTCCTCGTCATGGGCTTTTCTATGTTGCTGGGGGGGCTGCGCCACAAGGAGCAAAAGTTTCCGCCAATTGCGGCGCGGATGAATGCTTCCTTAATGAATCTTGCCGTGATTGCCATTTTGCTGCCAACAGCGGTGGATTTCACCTCCAAAGGAATTGACGAAGTTACCATGCAGCGGCTTTCTGGTGGCGTAGCGATCGTATTAATTCTGGTTTATTGCCTAACTCTATTGTTTTCCATGAAAACTCATTCCTATCTTTACGATTTGGGTCTAGCTGAAATCGAGCAGCAAGTTGAGCTAGCAGATGCGAGTCTCGGCGGCAATAACCACGAACATCAGGTTAATCTGTGGTTGTGGGTTGGGGTGTTGCTGGGAGCAACTTTGCTAGTAGCGGTTGAATCAGAGCTTTTAGTTGACTCGCTAAAAACAGCTACATCCCAGCTAGGTTTAACGGCACTATTCACAGGAGTAATCCTCGTTCCTATCATTGGTAATGCGGCTGAACACGCTACTGCCGTCAGCGTGGCAATGAAAAACAAAATGGACCTTTCGGTTGCTGTAGCTGTAGGGTCAAGTTTGCAAATTGCCCTATTTGTCGCTCCCGTTCTCGTCTTAGCTGGCTGGGCAATTGGTCAACCGATGGATCTAGATTTCAACCCGTTTGAATTGGTAGGAGTAGCGGTG
>JAFAVL010000191.1 GCA_019242465.1 Chroococcidiopsidaceae cyanobacterium CP_BM_RX_35
GAAACCTCCCAAGAAGCCCAGCGCGTTTCTGGTTCCCTCCAGAGCTTAGCAAGCGTTGCGGGTAGCTTACTTAACTCGGTAGAGCGCTTCAAAGTAGAAACGACGGAATCAAGATAGGAGAATGCTTCTATGCTGCCCGAACAAGACCAGCGAATCTTAGGCTACTTCATTGAGGAGTCCAAAGACCACCTGCAAACGATCGAGCAGGGGGTATTGAATTTACAACACACTCTCAAAGAACCAGAATTGGTGAACGAAATCTTCCGGGCAGCTCACTCTGTGAAAGGAGGGGCGGCGATGCTAGGCTTCAATAGCATCCAGAAAACAGCTCATCATCTGGAAGATTATTTCAAAATCCTCCAAGAGTGTCCCACTCTTCCAGTAGACCAGAAATTAGAGTCTCTCCTACTGCGAGTGTTTGATACTCTCCAAGCTTTGATCGCTCAGCTAGCGCAAAATGGTCTGAGTGCAAAAGGGGCGGAGCATCTGATGTCAGAGATAGAACCAGTCTTTAAAGCGCTTGACCAGCATTTGGATCTGTTGGCGGTGGGTGGGAGTAGGTCGAAAAGTGGAAAGGTGAACCCAACCGCGCTAGCGGCAGCTTTACCAATGTTTGAAAGTTATGTGCTGCAACAGTTGCGGCAGATGCTACAACTGTTTAAGCAAACTGAAACTTTGGAGAATCGCCAACAACTCCAGGCATGTGTGCAAAAGTTAGTGCGACTGGGCGAGAAGCTGAATCTGCCAAGTTGGTGTGCTTTGTGCCAGACGGTGTCAGGCGCGATCACCAATCGGGAAAATGCCTATCGCACCTTAGCACCGACAGTGATCAAGGAACTCAAACAGTCCCAGGAATTGGTTATGGCAGGTCGTGAAGCTGAAATCACAACGAGCAGACAACTGCAATCACTCTCTGGTATCTATCTTCCGACTTGGTCACCCCGAAAGAGCTAGCACATAAAAATTAATTCAGCTTGTGTTTTAACTAACAATTATTAACTAACAATTATCATGCTGCCGGAACAAGAACAGCGGATTCTCAGTTTCTTCATCGAGGAGTCCAAAGAGCACCTGAATACGATTGAGCAGGGGATGCTGAATCTACAGCACATGCTCAAAGCCCCGGAAATGGTCAACGAAGTTTTCCGGGCAGCTCACTCTGTGAAAGGGGGAGCGGCAATGCTAGGAGTCAGTAGCATTCAGCAAACGGCACATCATCTAGAAGACTATTTTAAAATTCTCCAAGAGTGTCCCACTCTTCCAGCAGACCAAAAGTTAGAGTCTTTGCTACTGCGGGTCTTCGATGCTCTGCAAGAGATGCTCGAACAGCTAGAGCACAACGGGCTGAGCGTGGAAGTAGCTGGGCGCTTGATGTCAGAGGTAGAACCAGTCTTTGCAGCGCTCGACCAGCATCTCGCACTGCTGGTAACTCAAGCAGAGGGCATGCCCACCTTATCGAACCAAGAATTGGCAACAGAGCATCTGTTTGATGAAACAGAGACTGCACCGCAAGGCTTGGTTCACAAAGAAGCCGATAGCGATCTATTTGATGATTTATTTGGTTCTCAATCTGCAGCAGATGAGCTTGACTTATCAACAGCTTTTGCTCAAGTCTCCTCCCCAGAAGACGTTGGCATGAGTTCTCTTTGGCAGGAGGCTGGAGAGCAGACCGTAGAGCAGTTGGAAGTGGCTGCAAGCCAGGAGGAGAGCCTCGTTGGATCTTCCGACTTGGATGAACTATCCCTTGAGAACGATTGGTTTACCTCCTTGGATGACATTCTCTTTGATCCAGAAGAGCCACCAACGCCGATAGCAGGAGTTGAACGCGACTCAGATATGACGACTATTGCTGCTGGAGATCTCGCAGCTGAGGTTAGCAGTATAGAAGATTTCGCAGACCTGGAGTCGCTGCTGGAAATCAATCCCTCAACCCTGCCTGAAGCTACAGTCGGCGATACATTTTCTGAACTAGACGCTCTACTGAGTTCAAAGCAGTCCGATGCAGTGCTAATGACACCAGCTACTGCTGAGGCAGCAACTACATCAGAGTCAAACATAGATGACGAATTTAGCGAGTTGGATAGCCTAGTCGGGGAAGCCAACCAGACAGAGGATGAAGCCCTTGATAGCGCCGACTCCACCCCAGATACACTAGGTCAAGAAGTGACAGCTGCTTATCATCCCCAGCCCATAGTTTTTGAACAAACAATGCGGGTGCCAGTCAGGCAATTGGACAACGTTGGCAACCTAGTAGGGGAACTGGTCGTATATCGCAACAGCCTAGAACAGGATCAACAGCGGCTGCGGCAATTTCTGGATAATCTGCTATCGCAAGTGCAGCAACTCAGTGATGTTGGTTCTAGAATGCAAGCACTTTACGAGCGATCACTACTGGAAGCCTCGCTCCTGAACGGGAGCTACAGTTCTCGTCCGGCATCGCTCTTAAATACAACCACATCGAGCCAACCTTCGAGTGGTATGGACTTTGACTCCCTGGAGATGGACCGCTTCACGAGCTTCCACACCCTATCCCAGGAAATGATCGAGCTGATCGTCCGGGTGCGAGAGTCATCTTCTGATATTGAGTTCATCACTGATGAAACCGACCAAGTGGCGCGTCAGTTCCGGCAGGTGACAAACCAGCTACAAGAAGGATTGACGCGATCACGCATGGTGCCTTTTGCTCAGATTGCTGACAGGTTACCTCGGGCAGTGCGAGATATTTCTCTGCAATATGGTAAGCAGGCAGTGCTACAGCTTGAGGGTCGAGAAACCTTGATTGATAAGGTGATCCTTGAGCAACTCTACGACCCAATGACCCACCTAGTAAATAATGCCATCACTCATGGCATTGAAACTCCAGAGGAGCGCGTTGCGCGGGGCAAATCGCCTGTTGGTCAAATCACGCTCCGCAGTTTCCACCAAGGCAACCAAACTGTGATTATTATTGCCGATGATGGAGCCGGGATTGATTCAGAACGGGTTAAAGAGAAGGCAATCCACAAGGGACTCATCTCCTCTGGGCAAGCAAAAACAATGTCTCGCCTAGATGTGTATAACCTTCTATTCCATCCTGGTTTTAGTACAAAAGACCAGGTTGATAATTTTGCTGGACGCGGCGTGGGGATGGATGTTGTGCGCACAAGCTTGAGCGAAATGCGCGGGGCAATCAATACTGATTCTATTCCAGGCAAAGGCACAACTTTTACTATTCGCCTGCCACTCACTCTCAGTATCTGTAAAGCACTATGCTGCCTCAGCGATAAGGCACGAATCGCCTTCCCTCTGGATGGAGTGGAAGACATGATGGACGTACTAGAAACGGACGTGCAGCTGAATGCAGAAGGGCAGTCCTGCGTTCTCTGGCGTGATTCCTTACTCCCATTTCGACCCTTGAAGGAACTTCTAACTTACAATCGCCAGCTCAGTCGTGGCAGTATCTATGGTGGTAACCGCGAGGACGGCATGATTTCTATTGTGGTACTCCGTTCAGCGAGTACAATCATTGCTGTCCAAGTCGATCAGGTGCTAGGCGAGCAAGAAATTGTAATTAAGCAGTTTCAAGGTCCAGCGCCCAAACCGATTGGAGTGGCTGGTGCTACTGTACTAGGTGATGGTCGGATTATGCCGATTGCTGACGTGCTAGAGCTAATTGACCTGTCTCTGGGACGGATCAGTCGCGAAGACAGTACCAAGCTGTGGACCCTAAGCCATCGGGCTACACCAACAGAGACACCAACCTTGAACAGGGTTGAACCAACAGTGCTGATTGTAGATGACTCAATTACTGTGCGCGAATTGCTCTCCCTCACCTTCAATAAGGCAGGCTACCGTGTGGAGCAGGCGCGAGATGGTCAAGAAGCTTGGGACAAACTCCGCGATGGTCTTCCTTGCGACATCCTCTTTTGTGACATTGAAATGCCTAAAATGGATGGTCTTGAGTTGCTCTCACGCATGCAGAAAGACCCCAACCTCAGCCATGTGCCTGTAGCGATGTTGACTTCACGAGGTGCAGACCGACACCGACAGATGGCAATCCATCTAGGTGCTAGTGGTTACTTTACTAAGCCTTATCTGGAAGAATCTCTACTGGATGCGGCAAAACGCATGCTAAGAGGTGAGGTGATGGTGACTAGTAGTAATATTTGATGGTTACATTGGGGTACGAGTAGGTTTTATTGTCCTGCTCTAAGCATTTGCTGTGCTGTTAGCGACAGGTTGGGAAACGCGATGGATTGAAGCTGGTCATATCCTTTAAAGATACCAAGCTCTTGATAAACCCTGCCTTCTAGTTGCAAAACAGTAATTATTTGCTGGTTTGGGTCAACTAGCCAATACTCGGGAATGCCTCGATTCTGGTACTGCTCTCGTTTATCGCTATAGTCACGTTCTCGATTTTCCTCTCCTGGACTAACAACCTCAATGACTAGTAAAGGAGGTTGCATCGATAGCCGAATCATGTTGCGTCGTTTGAGCTGCGCGACGTGTTCTTCCCGAATAATTGTCAGATCGGGGTATCGGTTCCTGGGTTCTCCACGGACTTCAAGTTCTAACCCATGCCCTCTAATCCTTAGATAACCAACAATAGCGGCAAATTGCAAGAACAAGAAATTAATGATGCCAACGTTCTCTCCTGATTCGGGTGGCAACTCGACTAACTCTCTATGGAATAATTCATAAAGTTCATCCGTCCCATCGTTGAAAGACAGATAGTCCTCAAATGTGGCGAACCTTGGCTTTGCTTGAGTCACGTTGGTACCCCCAGTAGCTCATTATAATATTAGCGCTCTCACCCTAACCGTCCTCTCATCAGTGGAAAAGCTGTCAGTTAGTCATGAGTAACCATGCCAAATCACTTATCCAAGCAAGAAGTCAGCAAGATTCTTAAGTTTTAGTCGTTTTCAGAAACCACAAGCGTGCAGCCAACTTATCAAGGAACGACCAACACAACCTACTTTATTCACACACCCGTTGGCAAGTTCTTGCTGAAATTCTATGGTGATTCGACACCCACAGCCCAAATCGATTACGAGCATTCACTGTTGAGCTATTTGCAAGAAGCCGATTTATCGTTTGCCGTGCCGACTCCGATTCCAGCAAGCTCTGGTGAAACCCTCGTTCACCTCCACAAAGATGACGCATTCTTGAGAGTGGCTCTAATTTCACTGATTCCAGGTCAACATGCAGAGCGCCACAACTTGCAGCACGTCCGTGCCGCTGGTCGAGCATTGGGAGAGTTACATGATGCGTTTTCTCCGACATCCCCGAACTGGACGAGGAGTTCTTCAAGAATGCGCACCTCGTGGAGCGGAAGCCGAGAGCTGAAGCCATCAGTATCAG
>JAFAVL010000502.1 GCA_019242465.1 Chroococcidiopsidaceae cyanobacterium CP_BM_RX_35
AAGCCGCCAGCGTATCAGCTGTTTCCCCAGACTGAGTTACACCAATCGTGAGTGTGTTGGCACTTAGAGGGGGTGGTGCATAGCGAAACTCAGAGGCATATTGCACAACAGTGGGAATTCCAGCCAATTGCTCTAGCAGATATTTCCCCACCAAGCTAGCGTGCCAGCTTGTACCACAAGCTGCAATGTGAATTTGTTCTAAATCTGTATACAGTTCAGCCGCAAGATCTAACCGAATTGGCATCAAAGACGCATCAGATGGGTCCCACTTATCATCCAAATATGCTTCTAAAAAAGCCCTGACCACTCCTGGTTGCTCGTAGATCTCCTTAAGCATGAAGTGCCTGAAGCCCTGTTTTTCCACCAGAATGGGATTCCAGCTCAGAGTCCGAGGGTGTTTTTTGAGACGATCACCAGCGAAACTATAAACCTCAACTCCCAGTGGTGACAGCCTTGCCAATTCACCATTTTCTAAAGTCAGCACTGTACTCGTATGGGCAGCCAGGGCAGGAGTATCGGAGGCACAGAAAAATTCTCCTTGACCAAAACCCAGCGCTATCGGAGCTTGTTGCCGCGCCACCACCAGTTCTTGGGGATAGTCAGCACAGATAACAGCGATCGCAAACGCCCCTTCTAGTTTGTTTGCTGCCTGCCGCACTGCCTCTAATAAGGTTGAGGGCTGCTCTGCTAAGAACTGGGCGATTAAGTTAGGGATAACTTCGGCATCGGTATCGGAGCGAAACTCGTGTCCTAGTTGCTTGAGTTCCTCGCGCAAGTCGCGGTAGTTTTCAATAATGCCATTTAAAACCACTGCTACTCGCTTGGCTGTATCTAGATGGGGATGAGCATTGTACTCCTCCGGTTTACCGTGGGTAGCCCAGCGAGTGTGTCCAATCCCAATCCGAGCCGGGTTAGCTATCCTGTCCATTTTTTCACGCAAATAATGGAGTTTACCCTTGGCTCGAACACATTGGATATCACCTTCCAAAACCGTGGCGATTCCAGCCGAATCGTAACCCCGGTACTCCATTTTCTCTAGCCCAGCCAGTAAAATCTCTGTTGCCGCTTGATTGCCTATATAGCCAACAATACCGCACATTTAGCTATTCGCTCCTCAACACACCATGTCCTCAAACCTACTTGGGCAGGAGGTAAACCGTCAATACTATCAATACAAAAAAGGGAGCAGGTTGCTCCCTCTAGCACTTGAGCGTTCTTTAAGTTTCTTGGAACGCCAATTGCGATGATTTAGTACGCCAGACCCATACTGCGAGTGGTTTCAGCTCCTAGGTAAACCCGGATGCTTAAAAAGTCGGTAGGACAGGCAGTTTCGCACCGCTTACAACCCACACAGTCTTCTGTACGTGGAGATGAAGCTATCTGACCTGCTTTACAGCCATCCCAGGGAACCATCTCCAATACATCTGTTGGGCAAGCCCGAACGCATTGGGTGCAGCCAATGCAAGTGTCATAAATTTTGACGGTATGAGACATTGAATAAAGACTCCAAACGCGTGTTCTTTTTTGCGACAGACTCCTAATCAAGCCATAGTTTACCGCAGTGCCTGAGCCCCTTGGCGCTAAAGGCTACAGAACTTCAAACAATGTAATGTAATACCTAGGGTGATTAGTTACCAAGGTGTTGCAATATCTCAGAGCAGGTTGGTAAATACGCCTGCTTTAATCCGGTTTACCTCACCGTCAAAGTCCTACAGCTTCGGCACCATAGAGGAGTGTGAATCAAATGCTAATAAACGAAAACACCAAGGAGACAGGTTACATATGGTACTAATGCGTTGGCAACCCTACCAAGAAATGACAACCCTGCGACGTCAGTTGGACAACATGTTTAACGAGATGGCAAACGTTAATCCTAAGTCTCAAATTACTTGGAAGCCCGCAGTTGAGCTGAAAGAGACAGAAGACAACGTGGTTTTACGAGCGGAAATTCCTGGTGTTGAGGGTAAAGATCTAGACATCCAAGTGTCGAAAGAAGCGGTATCGATCTCAGGCGAACACCGTTACGAGAAGCAAGCTGAAGAGAAAGGGCTCTTCCGCACTGAGTTCCGCTACGGCAAGTTTCAGCGCGTACTCGCTCTGCCAGTAGCAGTTCAAAATGACCAGGTGCAAGCTGAATTC
>JAFAVL010000751.1 GCA_019242465.1 Chroococcidiopsidaceae cyanobacterium CP_BM_RX_35
AAGTGCAAGCTGAATTCAAAGACGGCATTTTGACGCTAACACTACCCAAGGTAGCTGAAGCACGGCACAAAGTGGTTAAAGTTAACCTGACAGATACAACTGCTCCAGCGACGACTGAAACTGCGGCAACTCCAGCCCCTGAAGCTACACCTGCTGCTGAACCAACTGTCTAGCCTCAATTGGGTACAGACGGGATTGAACGCAAACCCTCTGTAGTCTAACAATCTTGCCGCTCTTGCTGTCTAAATTCTAGATTGCAAGAGCGGTGTTTTTTTTGTAACTATGTGAATCAAACTAAAGAATAAGTATAGAGGGTTGGCATAATGACAACGGTGTTGAACTTGAAACCCATTACCCAACTGACACGAGAGCAGTTTTATCAGCTGTGTCTGGCAAATCCAGACGCGCAGCTTGAACGATCAGCAAATGGAGAGTTGATTGTTGTGACTCCGATTGGTGGTGAGGGCGGAAGCCAGGAAGCGAATTTGATTGTCAAGGTGGGCATTTGGAATGAAAAAACCCAGTTAGGGGTGGTGTTTAGTTCTCAGACGATGTTCAGCTTACCTGGAGGTGGGGACAGGTCGCCAGACGTAGCATGGGTCAAGCGGGAACGGTGGGAAGCCCTGAGTCCAGAGGAACGGGAAGGCATTCCGCCTATCTGTCCAGATTTTGTGATTGAACTACGTTCTCGTACAGATCGGTTGAGCCCCATTCAGGACAAAATGCAGGAATATCTCGCCTGTGGATTGCGGTTAGGCTGGTTGATCAATCCAAAGGATAGGCAGGTGGAGATTTACCGAGCAGGGCGATTGGTGGAGGTGATGGCGATGCCAGTAGTATTGTCAGGCGAGGAAGTGCTGCCGGGGTTTGAGTTGTCATATTGAATCAGGCAAATCCTAGCCCGGAATTGGTGAGTTGCTTGATTCCTCATAGTCTTGCTCCAGTGGGAATCTACAATAGGCAAAGCATTAGCTAAAGGTACGATACCATCCAAATACAATCCGCAACTTATCTTCTTTTTATGGAGCCACATTTACCAACTGAGGTTATCCTGACACACCCACGTCAGTCCCTCGGCAACGTACAGCTAGATTGGACACCACAGCCTGGTAACTATGTCGAGCTCGAAGGTCAAACCTATACAGTTTTAGAGCGCCGCCATCGCTATCAACTGAAGGCGGGGCGCTACCGCTTGCACAAGATCGCCATTTATGTCCAGTCGGCTCAGCAACCTGTGGAGAGAAGCTTTGTTAAGGGGCACTGGGTGCTGGGAGATGCCAATTGCCGCTTTAATGGTCATTCTGAACTGATTCGCTGTGCAGTCAACCCAGAGGGACCATGCGATCGCTGTCGGTTTTTTGAACTAGCATGATGTTACGTTGAGTCTTTACCCCCCATTTGCCAAAACTGCTCCTACTGCTAAGCGGCTGCCATTCGCAAAGTCCCACCCCGACTGAGAGCGCTTACCACTCAGCTGCACCTCCTGCAATAGCAGCAATCCCTCGCCAGTTTGAACAATTGGTCCAATCCCTTTGGGAATGCTCATGACTTCACCCGGACAGCCAGAACGAGCTGATAAGCTATGCCAATCCGACTCTAATCGTCTCAACTCTGGTGGGAGTTCCGCCCAATAAGCTGGACCTAGGGGAGCAGTAGCACTAATTTTCAATGCCTGATCCCGAAACATCGTTACGCAGTCGGGGAAAAAACCTCTAACCTGGTTGTGTAAAGCGATCGCTGCTTTTGACCAGTCCAGCCAATAATCCTGCTTTTGAATCAGTGGTGCATAGGTCGCCAAAGATGTTTCTTGGGGAATTGGTTGAATTTCCTGCCGTTCCAACTTTAACAGGGTTTCCACCAATAAATTCGCCCCCACATTCGCTAGCCTGTTTGCTAAATCCTGGGCATTGTCTAGCAAATGAATCGGTGTTGTGGCTTTCAACAACATTGCCCCCGTATCCATGCCCGCATCCATTAACATTGTCGTGATGCCAGTTTTACTCTCACCGTGATAGAGGCACCACTGGATCGGTGCTGCCCCTCGGTACTTGGGCAGAATCGAGCCATGAACGTTGATGCAAGCAAGTTGTGGCATATCTAAGATTGCTTG
>JAFAVL010000225.1 GCA_019242465.1 Chroococcidiopsidaceae cyanobacterium CP_BM_RX_35
GTGGTCGAAGGATTGCAGCTAGATTAAACCTCCGATATACGGGAGTTTTAGGTATTCTGGTCGAGGCTAAAAGTCAAGGACTAATTCCAGCGGTGAAACCATTGCTAGACGCTCTGATTAATCAAGCAGGTTTTTGGGTTGCTGAACCACTGTACAACCGTGCTCTAGAGCTTGTTAAGGAATACTCTTGCTAACTAAAAGAGAAGTTTTCAGCGAGTTTGTTAGCCTACCTTTTGATCGATGTGCAGCTGAGATAAGCGGTTAAATCCGGGCTTTCCTTGCTGCTGCCAGCACGAACTCCTATTAGACCTTATTCTTTAAGGATATTGCCCAATAGCCAGTAACCGTTCACGCTCTTGCAACCGATCTGGATGATTAAGCTGAAGAATGAATACTGTTACCCTACCTTCAGCAGTTAACGGCATGATGGTTGCACCTACAAGGGTGAAGTGTTCTTGCCAATTTTGAGTTCTGGGGTTGAAGAAAGGAGTTAGTTGATTCGTTTCTGGATCGATGGAGCCAAGATCGGTGCCTTTAGCACGGTTGCAGTAAGGACAGGCTAAGGCAAGGTTTTCTAGAGAGGTTGTGCCACCGTGTTTTTCAGCAATGATGTGCTCCATCTCGAAGGCGAGTAGGGTAACGCTTTGAGGAAAACGGCAATATTCACAGCAATCGCCCGCTCGTTCAATAACCTGTCGGCGCAGGGGAGCAGGTACATAAGTACTCACGGTTGCTACTGAAGCTGTGCCAGAGCATAAGTCTTAGCCAGACGCACCAAGTGTTCTAGGGTAAGGTAACGCTCTAGCTCAGCTTCTCCTTTGGCAGAAAGCGTCCCACCTTTACTTTGTGCCAGTAAATCGCTCACCCGCCCTTGAAACTCTGGTGAAGGGCGAATCGCCAGAATTTGTTCTGAGGTGGGCTGGCTAGCGAGTAGGGTAATGATGTCTTGCTCATCCATAAAATTGGATTGCCGTTGCTGAGATTGAAACTCCTGTAAGCCAAGCTCTAGCACTTGGGGCAGTTGGGCTTGAAACTGCTCAAGTCGCTGGGCGAGGTCGTCGGGGATGTCGATCGTAATTTGTACCATAACGCTTATGGGTAAGAGAGTTGCTTTTTATTATAAAAATTTAGTTCTTGTTAAAGACCTATCAGTAACTCAACATCTTGCAGTCATCGCTCTAGTATTTTTACAAAAAGTATTTCATTTGCATAATCTACACTGCATTTAGCCTTAAACAAAGCTAAATGCAGTGAGGAAAAAATTGCTGTTGAAATCAAAAGCTTTATTGGGACATCTGCCATCAATGATTTTCATACGGCTTTAGGACAGTTTTTGAATTACAGAATTGTGCTAGAAGTCAACGAACCCGATCGCCTGCTTTATCTAGCCGTGCCCTTTGAAAACTACCAGTCTTTCTTTCAAAGTCGCTTTGCTCAGGTGGCGATCGAACGACATCAGCTCAAACTGCTTGTTTACTAACCAATCAGCGAGGAGATTGTCCAATGGATAAGTTAGAGCACTATCGCTCCTGCATTCAAACTCTGTTAGAAACACAGAGTCAATCTAGATTCCGCAACGAAGAGGTAGAAAACAAATTATTTTGTGACATCATTCGAGATCATTACCAACTTATGTGAGTTGGTTGGAAAGGCTTAGAGCGAATTTATTACACTGTTCTCCACTTTGACATCAAGGATGGAAAAATTTGGCTGCAGCACAACGCGACAGATACTGATGTTGGTCAAGAATTGATGGAAATGGGTGTTGCTCAAGAAGACATTGTGCTTGGGTTACATCCACCTTACAAACGCCCCTACATCGGCTATGGTGTGGCTTAGTCTGGTTGATAAAAATGCCAGCGCTTGCCAGCAGTTTGCAGCTTAGATGAGATGATAATCGCACTCTAGCAGAATAGCAGAATATTACGTTGTGACGTGGAGGATTTTGAACAAGACATCAAGAACCTGCGGGAGATGGGCAGATTGTGATTGTCGTCAGCGACACCTCACCTATCAATAACCATGCAGCAATCAATCTACAAGGGACTCTTGCGCCAACTCTCTGGCACTGTAATTATTCCCGAAGCAGTTAGAATAGGAACACTACAGAAGTAGAGAGATTTAAGCACCGATGAATGTGTCGTTAACTCCAGAGCTTGAGCAGTTCATTCACAAGCAGTTAGAAAGCGGTAAGTATGCCTCGGCTGACGAGGTGATTTGTGCTGGACTCGGACTATTGGCGGCGCGGGAACATACCTACAAGGGTCGATTTGAGGAGTTGCAACGAGAAATCATGCTTGGAATTGAGGCTTCCGAGCGAGGCAAAGTCGTTGATGGAGAGACGGTTTTCCATGAACTACAACAGAAGCTACAACAGTATCGCGCTCAGGCTGGTTAGTGAGTAATACCAAAGTTGAGCGAGGTGACTACTCACTACCGTGCGATCGCACAATCGTTTGATTGGGGTCAGGGTTATTACCGCAATGGTTCGGTGACTTCCCGGATTCAACGAGGCAATGTGTTATCCGCTAGTGTTGAAGGAGGTAAACGACCATGGAATTTGCTGGAACCTGGCACATTTATGAGATGGAAAATTGGGACGAAGACTACTTTAATATGGAAGTGCAGGCTTACATTGAAATCGATGAGAGAGGAACAGGTGATTTTCAATTTGGTCTAGTTACAGGACAAATTGATGGTGAAGTTGTGAAAGATGAATCAGGAGGTAAGCTTGAATTCACCTGGGAGGGTGGTGATGAAAATGATGAAGCATCTGGTAGTGTTTGGTTGAGATTGCACGATAAAGACATATTAGAAGGGAAGATAAAACTTCATGGAGGAGATAGCTCTTTGTTTTTAGCAAAACGAGTATAAAGCTTTGTTAAAGGGCGTTTGATGAAATTACCGATTGCCAGAAAAATGGTTGAGAGAGGTAGCAATCCCATTTAAAAGACAACAGAGTTGTCTTAATTAAAAGCCTCAAAGGAGGTAGGTCCAAATGCTACAGCAAAATCAAAAGAATTCACATAACTTTGATGAGCCAGGGGAGCGCCTGCTCAATGCACTAACACAGCAGGAAATTACTCAGCTTCTTGATGCGTTATTTGAGGTTTTGTCACCTGAACTGCAAGAATCAGTTCTCACCCAACTCTCACCTGACACTCAACAGATTGTGAAGCAAATTCTGGCTCCAGCAAAGCTCATTGAGCCAACTCAGGTAATTACATCCCAACCGATTTCTCTGGCAAAACAAGCTCAAATCTGGTCTGAGTTATGGCAAGCTTGGGATGAAGTTGTATGGGAAGCCTCGCAGGAAGAAGGGAAGTACATCACTCAAGAAGCCCATTGGGAACCTCCCTACTTTGATACCTACAGCTTCATTGAAGCTCTAGAAGGCGTTGCCAAAAACATGCTGCCATTGATGGCCACGGCATTTGAGCATCAATTAACGCCCGCACACGGCTTTGCTTCTGCCTTGTTAACCGCTGAATCCGAAATCTCTAGAGGAATCCCCGATTGGATGGAGATTACGGAAGGCTTACATCTAGGGGAATGTTTAACGACTTGCCTGCTGCAGTGGGAATGGTTAAAAGTTCAAGAGCAAGGACACAATGCCTTTCACTTGACTCAAGGAATTCGAGAGTGCGAGCTGGAATTTTGGCAGATGGAACTTAATAGTGATGCAGTGCTCGATTTCTTCATGCAGTTGTCTGAAGTCGAGCGACGCTGCATTCTAACAGGATTCACGGCTAACAGAGAAAGTTTACTCTGGAAAAGCACTTTAGATGATGCCCACTCCCACTGGCATCAGCTTTACCTATGGGTGATGCAGCAATACGCACCCGAACGTTATCTGGACAATCTTCGAGTAACGATTCCTCAACAGTGGGAAAACGGGTTACCCATCATGAAAGAGTTGCTAGCTCACCAGAACTATGCAGAAAGCTTCGCAGTCATTCAGGAAACGCTTGATGCGTTGTTGAAAGTCAAGCAAGGAGATGCATCTTGGGTGCCAGAAACATCACTTCTCATCGCCACTCTGGGTTTCTATTATGAAGGCGAACAGGGAAATATAGAAACGCTTCTGGGCTATTATCAGCAAACTGCACAGGGATTAAACCAGTCTGAACGAGCGCATGCGTTAGAGATTCAGCAGGTGGCGATGGCGCAATGGTTCAATTGGTCAGTCATGTTTAACGCATTTACAGAGATTCCGCTCTCTCAACCAACTCGTCAGGCGTTGTTTCAATCCTGGCGGAATTATGTGACTCGACGCTCTAAGCCACGTACTTGGGCATATGGGACCGCCACAACCGTCCAGACTTGGTGGGTGTCCTGGCTAATTGACGCTATTGCTGACCCACAAAAGGGAGCCAGCTGGTTTCAGCAGCAAATTACCCAATGGGTCGCAGAGTTACCCACAGACACAACTCAATTAGGTGAAAACTACGCTCGACTGCGACTGCTAACAAAAGATTTGACAGAGAATCAAAGCGAAGGACGATGCCCCTATCCTCAGTTTGATCAAGTGGTGATTCGTCCCAGGGAACTCTTAGCACCAGATGATGAGTCTCGACGAAATTATATGCGACAGTATGCACCTGTTAATTTGTGGGAGCAGGTGATGGACTACTGGAGGAAGCACTTACACCACTTCGTCCCTAAACCGGAGTCGGCGCGCAAGTCTGACTATACCGAACATGCCCACTGGATGGCTGCCTTGAAAGAACTCTCACCACAAAACTATGAAACCCTTCTGGCTCGATGGCGCACTGACCACCAGCGGCGCAGCAATCTCTGGAAAGCAATGAATCAAGCGAGATTGAGCTGATATGAATGTGCAAGTAATAAACAGGATGAGATTATAGATGAGTGAGTATCAGTATTACGAATTTCAAACGGTAGATCGCCCACTCACCACTAAAGAACAGGCAGAGATCAAAAAACTGTCCAGCCGGGTTCAACTCACGCCAACCCGAGCAGTTTTTCTATATAGCCATGGTGACTTTCGCGGTAATCCAGAAGAAGTATTAACCCAATACTTTGATGTCATGTTTTACATCGCCAATTGGGGAACCTGGCGACTGATGTTTCGGTTCCCTAAAGCGATCGTTGACCCGAATTGGTTTCAGCCTTATGACCTTCCTGATGCTATAACCATTACCCAAACTTCTAAGTACATTGTCCTCGATCTTGAAATCAATCAGGAAGAAGGAATCCAGGGATGGGTTGAAGGCGAGGGATGGCTACCACAATTGCTGCCGCTCCGTGATGATTTGTTGAGTGGAGATTTACGCTTGCTGTATTTGGTCTGGTTACGAGTCGCTCCCTACCTGGCGGGAAATGCACTGGATGACGATCCAGTTGAACCACCGCTTCCCCCTAATTTAAGCCAGCTTTCTCAACCCCTCAAGGCATTCATGAAACTGGTTGAACTCGCTCCTGATTGGGTCGCCGCTGCAGCTAGTGAAAGTCCTCGTCATCAAGCCCCCTCAGCTCCTCCCTTAGAAAACTGGCTGTCTGCTCTTTCAGAAGCCGAACGGCAAGAATTTTTGCTGAAACTTGTACATCGCGAACCTCATGTTGACCTGCAATTGATTAATCGATTACAGGAATTGGCAGGTGTAGGTCAATCAACTCCTCAATGTATTCCGGGGCAGCGACGATTATCTGAACTCAAGGCGAGCGCAGATACTTTGAGAGAAAAGCGTGAACATCAAGAACGGGATGCGGCGAGAAAAAAGCGAATTCAAGAATTAGAGGCATTGGCACCGAAAGAAGCTCAGCTCTGGAAGAGAGTGGAGGAATTGATCAAATTCAAGCAAGCCAAACCCTACGATGAAGCTACTGCTTTGCTCAAAGATCTGCGTGACTTGGCAGAACACCAGGAACGATTGTCTGAGTTTATCCAACGCTTTGAAAAACTCAAGTCAGACTATAATAATCGTCCAGCCTTAATCACACGCTTCAGAACGCTCAGTCTGTAATTAGGGAACATGTCGAGATAAAGCAATTCACCCACAATGAGCGATTGTGAAGCCCAAATATCAGAATTACCCAATACCTGGCAAGAGATCCAGCCGGATGCAATCTACCAATCCCTGGAAGGGAGACTCGTCTCATTCAACATCAATCAAATTAAACTCGGCATTCTCTACGATCCCATCGGCAAACACCTCCGAGCTATCAACAAAGGACTGGTTCCTTCCAAAGGGAACACTGGACTTGTTCCCTCCGAAGAACCTGGCTACGATTTCAAATCCAAAATTCTTGGCAAAGGCGGCGATCGCCGATTTCATGGCAAAGTAGTAGAAGGCATTCTCTACTTCCCTGGCAAACAAACCACTCACTAGAGCTTCAGGCTTGTGACTAGCACACTCAAAAATCACCCAATCTGGCAGACTCTTAGCCAAACCTTGAAGCAACTTGACCCCAATCAAATTGCTATTCAACACCTGCAAGCTTGTGATGCTCAAATCAACGGCTATTGGGACGAAGAGGAATTTTATGAAGTCATTTCCTTTACACAATTACCTCATCCGAAGTTGATGAGTAGTTCCTGGGGAATCTTTCCTGATAACACCGAAAATTCCCATTGGCTGCAACTCAAATTTTCACTCATCATCAATCTCTCCACTGATTCAGATTCATCTCAAGACGCTGCTCAAACTACGATTGGTGAATTAATCCTTGTCTTGGATGAAAATTTAGAAGTAGTCGATGAAAATTGGCTTATCGATGTTCACTCTCCCTATGTTCTGGCTACTTGAGCTTGTGCTCTTGAGCTAGCACTCTTTGCGCTGCCAGAGCAGCCTCCGGCAAACCCTTGAGTCGCTGGAGCTTCCACAGGCCTTGCCTTGAGTTTTCCAGATTTTCACACGATTTTATAACGACCGCAACAGAGCAACGCCTGCAATCACCCAAATGGTTTATTCAATTACGAAGAAGGGTTAACTAAGCAAGATCGTACCTAGCATAAAGTTGTGATAACTAAGCAGAAGGGCGATTCGAAGTAAAGAGGAGGGGCAATCGATTGCAGGAAAGGGCAATCCTAGTCATGCAGAGAATAACGACGAGCTTTTTTAGGCGATCGCTATTAAGGTTATGAACCGCTTCAAAATCTGCAACACTGGGTACAAGTCATTGCCTCGGTTTAGCAATGAGAACACATCTGATAACCCATATTTGGGAACATCGCCGAACACCAGCTTAATAAACAAAAACTCACTTCCATTTAAAACTACCCCAAACAACGGTCTATCCCGTTTAGGAGACGCCAGCATATAAGCTAGAGCCTGTGGAATTGCCTTTGTTAACGAAAACTCTGAATTTTTCGCCTCAATGACAGTCACCCACAACACTTCCTGAATCACCAACACATCGATACTTCCCTGAATCACCTCCCCCTCATCCTCTGCCGAAACCCGCACGTTGACCTCTCCGTCGACTCGAAACGGGGGTTGATAAAATCCAGCTAAATCTAAAAGAGGTGATAACACCACCATTTTGACAATGCTTTCCATCACTGGATACTCCAGTAAGTAGAGGTAATTGCGCTTTACCCGAGCGAGCGCCTGCTGTTCTGAGTCGGTGAGTTCGGGAAGATCATTCAGCCATTCTGGGAAAAACAACTCATCCTCCACCCGTTGCAGACCAAACTTTGCCTTCAGATCGTGGAGCTTAATATTTCTTGCCGCGATTGCCTGAGTCATGATAATTCTCAAGGGTGGAGAATAGCTTTATTGTAGATTTTTGTTGGGTAGCATCACACGAGCGTGGAGATTGGGAAAGACCGACCATTGTCTGCTCATTTTGAGGTTGGTGTTCAACTCGGATTGAGATAACAAGCTGCTCGCGAGCGTTTGTTTCCCAAGGTCGTCGATAACGAAATAGCAAGGAGACTTGTTCTTGAGATAATGCACGAAAATAAAAGGGATGGAGTGTAGAACTGCCTGCAGATCAGGTAGTAAACAGTTCCCACTGACCTTCCATGATGGAGATCTTACTTTTGGTAGGAAATTGGTAGGATAATTTATTGAGAATGGCTATAGTTTATATTTAAGAAGTATTTCAGCTCTTTTCAAACTTCGTTCGGGACGAAGGGGCCGCTGGTTCGAATCCAGTCATCCCGATCCTCTAAAACCCTCTCCACAAGCACTTCCGAGATTCCACCTTCCAGTTCGCTCTTGTCAATAAGCTGACTGGATTGGGCATTTTTAGGGGTCTATGAACTACTCCGACCCGCTGACGCTGATGCAAGCTTAACTTTTTGATGTCCCTGTTTGATGAAGTCGGGCTTAGCAATCTTCTCTCCACTGGACAAGGCGATTGCTTCCTTGCATCCCAAGTCGATACCAATGGAGCCATTACCGCTATCCCTTGCGGGAAAGCACTGCACTGTTATGGATGCATACCATTTCCCCTGCCGAAAGAAGATTGTGCAGGTGGTAGGTATTCCCCACGTCCGTGCTTGCCCCTTCATGGGTATTGAACCGAGGTTGGTAATTTCTATATTCCCACCCTGCGATCGTGTTTTCATAACTATCTTTGTCAGACCTGGTTAAACTACACTTGAAGGTGATGTAAATAGAGGAAAGTCGGCGCAATGGTTCAGGCGGTTCCACAACTGATGACCCTGGAGGAGTTTTTTGACTGGTATCCGGATGGTTACGGTCGTTATGAACTGTGGAATGGAGTGGTTATTGAAATGCAACCAACAGGAGCCCATGAGCAAGTCAGTGGTTTTCTGGCAGGTGAGCTATTCTTGGAAATCAAGCGGTTGCAATTGCCATACGCCGTACCTCGGCAGGCAATCGTCAAACCCGTAGATACTGATAAGTCAGCCTATAACCCTGATGTCATTGTCTTAGATCGACTAGCATTAAATGGGGAACCCCTCCGGGGAAAACGCTCCACCATCACCAAAGGAGAATCAGTACGAGTTGTCATTGAAGTTGTAAGTACGAATTGGCGGGACGACTATGGTCACAAATTCATTGACTATGAGGCATTGGGTATTCCGGAATATTGGATTGTTGATTATTTGGGATTGGGTGGCAGACGCTATATTGGCTCACCCAAGCAACCCACGTTTTCGGTCTATCAGTTGATTGATGGAGAGTATCAGGTTCAGCAGTTTCGTGGGAGTGACCGAATTATCTCTGCTGCTTTTCCTGAGTTAAACCTCACCGCAGAACAGGTTTTTGCTGTGGGAATTGATTGAGGATGGTAAGTATGCCTCGGCTGACGAGGTGATCTGTGCCGGACTCGGACTATTGGCGGCGCGGGAGCATACCTACAAGGGTCGATTTGAGGAGTTGCAACGAGAAATCATGCTTGGAATTGAGGCTTCTGAGCGGGGCGAGATCGTTGATGGAGAGACGGTTTTCCACGAACTACAGCAGAAGCTACAACGGCATCGCGCTCAGGCTGGTTAGTATTCTAACGACTCAGTGAGTGACGGCACGAATTTCCTTAGACTCAGTACCAGGATATAAGCATCCGTCTGCTCCAACGATTTTTTCTGGCACAATTCATGCTTTTCGCACGCCAGCTAAAATTAGCGCGATTGCTTCAGTAGTGTGCTGCTCCAACATTGCTTTACTCAAAAGCTGCTTACCTTGGGGAAACTGTTGAATATTACCTGCACCAATGAAATAGAATAGACAAGTTCCCATGATATTAATTGCGGATTGAAACGGCTCGAGCTGACGAAACACTCCCGAAGCAACTCCTTGCTGTAGAATTTTGATTAAAACAGTATCAATACTCACGGAGCTACTGTGCTTGTAATACTTGCCCTGATTTTGCACCGCTTCAAGAAACATAATTGTCGGAAGTTTTGGATTGTGCGACACACAATCGAGCAATGCCCGTAGAAGCTTCTCCAATGCAACTTCAGGAGATAACTCCTCTAACTCTAATTTCTGTGCTGATTGTAAAAGTTCAGCGTGCGAACGTTCCAAAACTGCTCGGTACAGCCCTTCTTTATCTTTGAAGTAGTAATAAATCATCGACTTTGCAACACCTGTCCTAGCTGCGATCACTTCTGTTCTTGCTGCCGCAAAGCCATGTTGGGCAAACTCTTCTAATGCTGCCGCCAGAAGCACAGATTGAGTTACAAGAGCATCTCGAACTGGCTTGACATTCTTGACTTTTTCAATTTTTGGATGCGCCACAGTGCTTTGAGGAGTTAAGGAATCACAATTCAGTATACTCGTTGCCGACTGAACAGTCAGTTGACAACAGTGCGACAAACCTGTTTGATGAAAGTCAATCAACTGACAAGTCTGTCTATAAATAAGTAAACCATGAGCAGAGTAATCATCATTGGTGGTGGAATTGGTGGCGTTGCAACGGCACTTACCCTAAGTCGTGCTGGGATTGAGCCTGTCGTTTACGAGCGCGCCAAAGAGTTACGAGAAGTCGGGGCTGGGATCGCACTTTGGGCAAACGCAACACACATCTTAAAGAATTTAGGCTTATTGGAAGAAGCGGTGCAGGTGGGCTATCTCACCACAAATTACCAATTCAATTCGCAACGCGGCAAGGAGTTGGTAAACTTCTCGCTCGATGGCTTTGAGTTGCCCATTATTGGAATTCATCGTGCCCAATTGCAACAGCTATTGTGGCGTAATGTACCAGGTGAGAAATTCATTTTGGGAGAGACCTTTGAGCGATTTGAGCGCGAGGGCGATCGGGTTCGTACCTATTTTGCTTCAGGTTTAAGCGTTGAAGGGGATGCATTGATTGGGGCGGATGGGTTGCGATCTCGAGTCAGAGCGACTATTTTAGGCGACGAACCTCCCACTTACCGCAACTTCAAGACTTGGCGTGGTTTGACTGATTATGTTCCGAATGGCTACCGTCCTGGTTACATTCAGGAGTTCTTGGGGCGTGGCAAGGGATTTGGTTTCATGATGCTAGGCTTGGGAAAAATGTATTGGTATGCAGCAGCAATCGCACCAGAAGCACAAGCAGATGCCGCAGTTGGTCGCCAACAAGAGCTTGTAACAATGTATCAGGATTGGTTCCCATCCATTCTTGAGTTAATCACTGCCACAGACGAAGGCAATATTTTGACCACAGATTTATACGATCGTCCTCCAAAACAGCCTTGGAGTAAGCAGAATATTACGCTGCTGGGTGATGCTGCACATCCAATGCTACCAACTATGGGACAGGGGGCATGTACAGCATTAGAGGATGCCTATGTAGTTGCTAAGTGTCTGAAACAGCAAGTAGACCCAAAAGCCGCTTTCCAAAAGTACGAGTTAGAGCGCTTTCCTCGCGTCAAGTTGATCGTTGAGCAGTCCTTGCGGGTAGGGAAAATGGGTGAATTGGATAATCCTGTTAGTGTGGCACTACGAAATACATTTATGAAGCTCATGGGATCGACCATCAGCAATAGCTTCAAGTCGCTTCATGCTTACAGAGCGTGAGCGCGTAACAGATGAGCTTCTTATGCTTTCCTCACTGACAACCCAAGTAGCAGAACTACTTATTATATGGAAGCAATTCTTGCAAACGCTCAGCAATTAGTACACATCCTACTGTCGCTGATTCCTTCTATCTACCAACGAGAAAACCTTGAAGCAATGTTGGGATTATTCTTGTCAGCTCAAGGTTATCCCTTACACCACTTCGTCCCTAAACCGGAGTCGGCGCGCAAGTCTGACTATACCGAACATGCCCACTGGATGGCTGCCTTGAAAGAACTCTCACCACAAAACTATGAAACCCTTCTGGATTAGCGACTGCTAGGGACTTTGCAACGCCAGCAGCAGCCTTCAGTGCGCTGCATCAGAGTTGTTAGGTGGCGGTAACTTGGCGAACTTAGGCAAATCAGGGTTCATATAATCCCAGGGTTGAGCGCTGGCAACATAAATTTCGGCTTGGGGCTTGAACCAGCTTGGGTCATCTAGACTCCCTGCCTGGATGCTGATCACCTCAGGGTTTGCAGGTGTGCCAAACAAACGGGAACCACAGTGGGGGCAGAAACCACGGCTGACTAAGTTACCGCTATCACCTGTCACACCGTAATATTTCACTTCTCCAGTAATACTCACAGCACTACGTGGCACAATCAGCGCCGCAGCAAATGCACTGCCTGTTGCTCGCTGGCAATCACGACAGTGGCAAATTCCCATTGCCATGGGTTCTGCTGAACATTGGTAGCGGATAGCTCCGCACATACAGCCACCAGTAAAACTTGTTGCCATGAGAATATCCCACCTTTCCTTGTAAAAAGCTTCGTCAGGTCAAAATCTCTCTACAGCCTAGCCACATCTCATCTAATTCATAACGACCAAATTGAGCGACGCACGATATAACCGAAACGAAGCGCGAGATTCTGAGGTGGTGTACTCGATCTGTAGAAGCTTTATTGGTAAGACAGACTGCTAAAGTGAGATTAAGTGTTCTATGAAGTTGTATGACTGAAATTCGCGTGAAAGTCCTAATACGATAACGGCAACGCTGCAAGGAGCGATTCGCATGACCCAAGCCCAAACCCAGAAAACTTTGTATGAGCAGGATTTAGTTGCCTGGTTCGATGACACAGCGGCTAAGCTCAAGCAAAAACGGTTTGATGAAATCGATATCGACAGCTTGGTGGAGGAGATTGAAGGCTTGGCAGGACGTGATCGACGAGAGCTAAAAAATCGCCTGGAAGTAATGATCAATCACTTGCTCAAACGTCTTTATGTGAATTTGCCAAACGATTATCGAGGTTGGGAAGTCACGATTCGAGAGCAGCGCAGACAGCTAAGGATTTTATTAGAACAATCTCCCAGTCTACGGAACGATTGGATTAAAGTCTTTCCTGCAAGTTGGCAAAATGCCTTGTCAGACATACGGGAAGATTATCCTGAATCTCAGTTCCCTAATGAATGGCAATACAGCACCGAGATTGATGGTCTTCTAAATGAAAAATTTTGGCAAAAGCCATGACTGATTCTATCGGCAACCGCACGCGCGCAGTGAAGCGTAGCGGAACTTAGGGTACTTCACGATGCATTCTAGATGCAGGGATGATACACAGTGTCCTCCCATGTTTAGGGTAATATTATCATCTTATTTGTATTATGTTGTGACACCTTTCCAAGAATTTCAGCCGCTTGCTCTAATCGCTACTACCCCCACGGGTGCCAGAAAGCTCCAGCTTCTTAGTCAGTACCACAAGACAACTCTGTGGGTGCCAGAATCTTTGTCCAATATTGAAGGGGCAGAGATCTATAGGGATGCTCTCAAAACCCATGTAGCAAAACTGTGGAAGACGCAGCGGGCCTTTGTCTTCTGTTTAGCAGCTGGAGCTGTCGTGCGGCTAATTGCCCCACTTTTAAAGCACAAATCCCGTGATCCTGCTGTTGTGGTAATAGATGAGGCAGGTCGTTTTGTCATCAGTTTGTGCAGTGGTCATCAGGGAGGGGCAGATCAACTGGCACAGCTAATCGCTCACCTAACAGGTGCTACACCAGTTCTAACCAGTGCTACAACTCATTTGGGACTGCCAGCAGTCGATCTGCTGGGCGCTCCTTTTGGTTGGCGGCGAGGTGAAGGAGATTGGACAGGGGTCAGTGCCGCTGTGGCTTGTGGTGAACCTGTGCAGGTGTTGCAGACAGCAGGCTCTACTCTGTGGTGCAACAATCTACCCCAAGGACATTTTTTTGATTTTGAACCGACCGAATCTCTTACATCTAAAGCCAAGATCTGGATTAGCCCTAATCGATCACTAGCCTTGACTGACACCAGTATTCCTACAGTGCAGTGGTATCCAAGGGTGCTATGGGTAGGCATTGGTTGTGAACGAGGAACATCGCGGCAACTGATTGAAACAGCAATTCAGCGAGTTTGTTGGGAACACCAGATGTCTGAAGATGCGATCGCCGGAATTGCAACTATTGAGCTGAAAGCTGATGAAATGGGTTTGGTTGAACTCTGTCGTGCTCGCCATTGGCCTTTACGAACCTTCAGTGCTGATGTTCTACGCACCGTAGTTGTCCCCAATCCTTCACCTATTGTTGATGCTGAGGTCGGAACTCCTAGCGTTGCAGAAGCAGCAGCAATCCAGGCGGCTGGTGGCGGCAAGATGTCTGAATCGCCTTTAAAGGTGGCTAAACAAATTTGCCGCTTGGAGGGACAGCTAGGAGCAGTGACGGTAGCGATTGCTCAAGCTGAACAAGAGTATATTGGTCGTACAGGTCAGCTGCTACTTGTCGGCACTGGACCAGGACAGTTAGACCAAATCACCCCAGCGGCTCAAGCTGCCATATCTCGTGCCGATGCCGTCGTCGGTTACTCACTTTACATCAAACTCATCGCTCCCTTACTGCAACCAGCTCAGATTGTGGAAGCGCTACCAATTACTCAGGAACGCCAACGCGCTCAACGGGCGATTGATCTAGCTCGGTGGGGGTTAACTGTAGCGGTGGTATCTTCTGGCGACTGTGGAATCTATGGCATGGCAGGGTTGGTCTTGGAAGCACTTCAGGCTGAAGGCTGGGATGGTAAGGCTCCAGCAGTTCACATGTTTCCTGGCATCACCGCTCTGCAAGCTGCTGCTGCTCGCGTCGGTACACCCCTAATGCACGATTTTTGCGCCATTAGCTTGAGTGACTTGCTGACACCTTGGGAAGTGATTGAAAAGCGTTTAACAGCAGCAGCAGCGGCTGATTTTGTCACAGCTCTTTACAATCCGCGCTCCCAGACGCGTATCCAGCAACTGGCTATTGCACAAAGCATCT
>JAFAVL010000439.1 GCA_019242465.1 Chroococcidiopsidaceae cyanobacterium CP_BM_RX_35
AACTGGTTTCCAACTGTCATCACCTGCTCCTTTATCAAAGCCAGTAGACTCGTACCAGCGATTGTTGTAGTAATCAAGATATCCATCAGGGCGTGCCGTCCACACGATCTGCGGCATTGCATCCGCTAGGAAACGGTAGCGCTGTTCACTTTGGTGCAGTTTTTCCTCTGCCTGCTTGCGCTCGTTGATGTCTTCAACCACAGAAATGAAATATTGCGGCTTTCCCAAATGCTCGCGCACGAGCGCCACGGTTAAATTAATCCAGACATAGGAGCCGTCTTTTCCTCTGCCTGCTCACGCTCATGGATTTGTCTCCACAAAGTAGAATTGGTAACACTCAGCTCCCTGGTTCTTTCGGCAACCCGGAGTTCCAATTCCTCCTTTAGATGGCGTAGTACCTCCTCTGTCCGCTTGTGCTTAGTAATCTCGTTTGCCAATTCCCGGTTTGCTGCTTCTACTTGGGTTGGACTTGGCAGGGCCAATGCCTTAGGAATCAGTGGCGCTAGTTCTAGCGCCGTTACCACTGAAACCAGGGCCGTTAAGGCTTTCAATAAGCCTGACAACCAATAGGTAGGATGCCATAGCGTCCAGATGTCCATTATGTGAGTCGTGCCACAAGCGATGATGAAGCCTCCAAACAACAAGAACACCCGTGTGAAAGGGAGATCTCGTCTCTGCCACACAAAATAGACCAGCATTTTACTCGGAATGGAATAATAGGCTAGTGCTATGAGCGCGTCCGCTAGGATGTGCAGCCCAACTAATCCTGGTTTCCAAAGATAGCAATGTCCGTGCGGGATGAACTGGCTTGGCAATAAAAAGTCATCCATCAATCTCTACCTAAAATCTTTGGTCTGATGGCACTGGTTTTTTGCGCTTTGTTAGAACTCACTACCGTTCCCACAGCCTTTTACCTTTGACCATTAACTCCATGATTTATTTGTTTAAAGAACCCATAACATCTTCATAATAGAAAGCGTGACATAGGGTTCCTAGAGTAAAATTACGGAGAAATTGAGCAAAAGCGCTTAAAGTTAACCTCTAGATGTGCCACTCCCTACCACGTTCATTGCTGACAAAACAGCCTGCTGGCTGACTGCTTTGTATACGGTATCCAAATACTGCATCACTGCTTCAGGGTCAGTCCCTTCAGAAGCGCTGGCATCTAAATTTGGCAGAGGAATTGGTCCTAAGATGTCTAAAACTGTTTCGCTGCTTTGTGGTGTGATGACGACAAGTGTTGACTCTAACGGCTCATTGTATTGCCAGAATTGATCAATTCTTAAGGAGTGGGTTGGTTTCTCTGTGTCGTCCGAGGTGCTGGGGGAAGTATCAATCTCCTCCCACTTGGCTCCAGAACTTGCGTTAAAGTGTATAACAGGATCAGGGTTTTCAGCGCTAGCAGCTCGTAACTCGCGCAGAGCAATGATGATTTGGTCTTTTGTTCTACCTCGTAACTGAAATAAGACAAAAGGCTCTTCACTGAAGCGATCGCCTAACTGGTAATAGATAGCCCCAATGTGTTTGCAGGGATTAGCCTTATCTGGACAAGAGCATTTGCTGTGGATATCAGTTAGGGTAAAGGGAAAGAGCGATAGACCATTAGCCGTGAAAACTTCTTCAATATTTTGCGGCATTTCCCCCGCTAATAGTTTTGCCGCAAAAATCGCCCGTTGAGACATCGTTTCAACTACGTAACCCCACTGCTCGTTAGAGAATGGGTCCAGGGATAGGGAAACTTGATATGGTTCTGGCTCTGTGCCTTGCACCTTAGCCAATACCTTTGCACCTTTAAACTCAATGCTAAGCACGTTTCCTTCACGCGCATAGTTACGGGCACGCTCTAAACGCTTCTTGAAACGATAAGAATCTAGGAGTTCGAGCCACCTTTGTGCCCACCATTGTCGGCTAGCTTGAGGGTTGTAATCTGTCATTCGTCCTCCTCGACAATTGCCGCACTGCGGTCAAGCAATAGTAAGTCACGCAGACCATCTGTATCCAGTTCAGTCAGCCACTGTTCCCCAGCTCCCACGACTTGCTCAGCCAACGCTTTCTTACTTTCAATCATTTCGTGAATTTTTTCTTCCAAGGTGCCGTTGCAGACAAATTTATGCACCAAGACATTGCGAGTTTGACCAATGCGAAAAACTCGGTCGGTGGCTTGATTTTCAACTGCTGGGTTCCACCAACGATCGAAGTGGAAGACATGATTAGCCCGTGTGAGATTAAGTCCTACACCACCTGCTTTCAGAGAGAGAATCATGAGTGGGGGACCTTGAGGGTCGTGCTGAAAACGGTCGATCATTTCCTCTCGTTGTTTCTTAGAGGTGCTACCGTACAAAAACAACGTTTCTCGACCCAGATGACGCTCAAGATAGGGTTTGAGCAGCTTCCCCCACTCAGCAAACTGGGTAAAAATTAAAGCGCGATCGCCCTCTAATAAAGCCTCCTCTAACATCTCCTCTAAGCGCTGGAGTTTACCCGAGTGATGCTTTGGTCCTAGTGACGTTTCCTTCAAATACTGCGCCGGGTGGTTACAGATTTGCTTGAGCTTCACAAGTAATGCCAAAATCATCCCTCGCCGCTGCAATCCTTCAGCTGACTCAATTTCAGTTAGGGACGCCTCAACAACTTGCTGATAAAGTGTTGCCTGCTCTGCACTCAAACCGCAAAACACAGTCATTTCCTGTTTTTCTGGGAGATCTTGAATAATTTCCCGGTCAGTTTTGAGTCGGCGCAGAATAAATGGCTGCACCAGCGATCGCAAAGTCTGCAACGAAGCCGCATCTCCGAAGCGCTCGATTGGCAAGGCAAACCGACGCTGGAAAAATTGGCGTGATCCCAAATACGCTGGATTGAGAAAGTCCAAAATTGACCAGAGTTCTTGTAGCCGATTCTCTACTGGCGTCCCTGTCAAAGCAATGCGAAATGAGGACTGCAACTGCCGCAGCGATTGAGATTGCTTTGCCTCTGAATTCTTGATATTTTGGGCTTCATCTAGTACCACTCCTTGCCAAGAAACACTTTGCAGTATTTTGAGATCTCGATAAATCAGAGCGTAACTAGTAATTACCAAATCTTGACCCTTGACAGCATTAATAAACGCTTTACCTTTGGCTCGTTTGTCACCATGATGGACTAGAACTTTGAGAGTAGGACCAAATTTTTTGACTTCCCGTTCCCAGTTACCTAGTACCGAAGTCGGGCACACCAATAAAGTTGGTTGCGTCAATTTCTCTTGCTCTTTTAGGTGCAGGAGAAAGGCAATGAACTCTACCGTTTTTCCCAATCCCATATCATCTGCCAGACATGCTCCTAAACCCCAACGTTCTAGGAACGATAACCAACTAGCTCCCAATACCTGATAAGGTCGTAGCTGACCGTGGAAGCTTGCAGGCGTAGGCAGAAGGGCTAGGCTGGAGTTACTGGAGAGCGTTGACATCAGCTCTGCGAGTGCCCCGGATGCCTCAAAATTGACTACTGGTAACTTTTCAATTGTCTGGGTATCCCCTGTACTCAAGCGCAGAGCATCTTCCAAAGAAAGAGACATTTGGTCTTTACGAGCAGCAAAAAACGCTTGCGCCGTTTTGATGTCTTGCGGTCGTAGCTCTACCCACTCACCATTAATTTCCACCAGTGGGCTATTCAATGCTACCAGGCGGTCAAATTCCCGCCGGGAAATACTCTGTCCGCCAATTGCCAATTCCCACTTGAAGTTCAGCAGGCTTTGTAATCCCAATCCCTGCTGCTTTTGGCGCGGCATCTCGGCACGGACTTTTAAACCTAAGCGGTTTGCCCATCCCTCCCGATTCGCCAGGCTAGGAGGCAGAACTACCCCTAAGCCATTATCCTCAAGCCGCTTAGCAACTGACCTCAAAAACTCATATGCCTGTAATGGAGAGAGACGACAAGACTGAGGAAACGGTTGCTCTAAGCTAACAGCCAGTGGGGGATAGAGTCGAGAAGCTAACCCCAAGCCTATAAGTAGAGTCTCTTGAGGTTGTTCAATCGTTCGATCTTGGACAACCAAACTTTCAACTGGGTGCTTCCATATAGTTGCTGCATCGAGTAAGAAGTCTGGAGCATTGACTGCCTGTAGGCAGTATGCTAAGGTCCAATCTGTTTCACCCGGTGCAGGTGGAGCAAGATTAAAGCAAGTGCGGAATAGTTTCTGAGAGAGAGACAGTTGATGTTGCAATGGTGCTGTCCAAGCATTCAGCATTGCCTCTAGCCGTTCCACATCTTTTAAGGGAGCAGGGGGAGAAAGAGTTGCTCCCCCTACTTCTGCCCGTCCCAAGGCTTGTAACCATTCTCGGACAGGGGAGGGGAAAGCTGGTAGAGGATGGGTACTCATCACTGCTCGGATTTGGGCGTCTATCGTACTGTTTAAAAATCCTAGTAGTAATTCCTGAGATGGCGTTGGCAAACCTACTGACCATTTCCCGATCTCTGCTTGATATGTACGACAAGCAATTGGCATGATCTGAGCAAATTTTTCCCAGCGAGAAGAGTCTACAGCGCTCTCTAGCAGCGATCGCCAATTTGCCACAATAGAGCCGTCTGCTTCGTGATGCAGTGTGGGCAAAAACTTACATCGGCTTAGCAGATCCAAACTCCAACGAGCAATCTGCGACCAAAAGCGTAAATCTCCTCCCCAAAAACTATCATCTAAGCTATCCAAGCCAAGTGGCAGAGTCAGCAGAAATTTGATTGCTGCTGCAGGTTCCACACATATCCCCTCTACTCGCCAAGGTTGCAGACACACGGCACTATCACCTGAGCGAGTATTAGACGGCTGTTCTACAGGCAGTGAGAGGTCTTGCCGTCTCCCTCTTGAATGCACGGGGTGGAAAGATAGCTGTTGTGTGGTTGTATTTTCTATTACGTGGGTTGGCAGAGCAATTACCTGGGAAAGACATTTGTTGAGGTCTATTCCTGCCTCAGAAGCAGCTCCAACTTGTTTTACTCCACTGACTAATTGGCTAATGGCAATGTTTTGGGCTTGCAACCATTCCACTAGTTCAACCTGCGTCATTGCTAAAGGATGCATTGGCACATTTGTCAAGAGAGGAAATTCAGCAACTGTCAATTGCCGCCAAGTCTCGCCCCAAATGAATAAACAACCTGATTCAGGTTTTAGTACCCAGCTACCATGTAAAACTGCCATTTGCTCAATACTCAGAC
>JAFAVL010000597.1 GCA_019242465.1 Chroococcidiopsidaceae cyanobacterium CP_BM_RX_35
CGGGCAGCGCTAACGCCTTCGGCTTCGCTTCGCTAGCGCTATCGCGGCTTACTGTCGGGTAATTGGAGAGGAGCCAGGTATGACAGGAAGCCTCACCACAACGTCTGCTGAGTTTGAGCACAAACAATCAACTGCTTCTGGTATCGCCGCAGCATCCCCTTCGACTCGAATAGCTGGAGCGTTCGAGTCACCGTCACGCGCGTTGTACTAATCACCTCCGCAAATTCCTGGTGGGTTATCCGTAACTCAATTAGCCTTCCTTGTTCCACCTCACGACCAAACTTGTGTGCTAACCAAATCAAAAATTGCCACAGCTTCTGCGGAGTTTGCGGCTGGTGCAGGATGATTAGCATTTCCTCTAACTGTTGGTGATGCAAAACAAGCTTGTCTAATAATTGACACCACAGTTTAGATGGCAGGACACTAGTCTTTACACTAGTCAAGCAATAAATTTCGTAGGGGTTGACTCGTGACAGAGCATGTCCCACAACATCCCCTGGTCCCCAATATCCTGAGGTGAATAGTTCCCCTTCTTCGTTCCGGGTTAGCGTGCGGACAATACCACGCTCAATTCGCCATAGAACATCAGTTCGGGGCGGAAGTCTGTCACCCTGCTCAAAGAGTTGGTGGGTAGGATGGGGAGGTTCAGCTTCGGTGGGAGCAGAACTTAGCATAAATAGACTTACTAGTTTAAGACAGTTGTGTTGCAAAAACGAGTTTTGGACGGAGAACTCCTTGGAAAAGGAATTGATTATACAGCCACTCCAAAGATTGCTGCTTCATTAATCTTTAAAACCGTCATGATTTATCCTCGTTAAGTACTTAAGAGAGTGTCTAAAAAGCTATCTCAGTCGTTTTCTCAGAGAAAAATCTGTGTTTTATTCGTATGGAAAAGGTCATTTAGTAACTTTGCAAGTATTATGCACTTTTAGTTTTTTAGACATTTTCATAAGACCTCTCTTAAGATTGAGACTAAAACAAGAAAATAAGAAACTGATAAGGATGTAGAAATTTTCAACTATAGTAAGACCCTCGCAGTTCCCGAACCCTCTAATGTCTTGGGTACCATAGCCTTTTTCGGATTAGGTTTCCAAATCAAACGCAATTTAGCTAAAAAAAGGGTACGAGCAGGTATAAATACAGATGTAATTTGAATAATTCGTCGTAGTAAGCCAGGTCAAATCGAAACAGGGTGGTGAACATACACCAATCTGCCAGCGTGATTTGATTCCCGCAGAGATACCGCTATTGACTAAGAATTGCTTCCCAGTAGTCCAATGCCTCAAACAGTTCTGTCACAGCTTGCTCATAGGCAGATTGAGCTACAACCAGGGAAAACTAGAAATTACCATGCCACCCGAAGACCATGAGTTTGCTGCAGAACTGATTGGGCGCTTGAAAATATTTGGACCTTGGACAAAACTCGTAAAAATTTTTCTATCTCATCCAAAGTCCAATTTCCTTAACTTTTGGCTTTTGGTGGAGCGATAGATGCCTTATTAACTACGTTCTTGACACCTTTTATTTTGGTGGCCTCGGGCACAATCTTGTTCAAGTCTTGCTGGTTAGCAACCGTTCCAGCCACCGTCACAATTCCGTTCTTGGCTTGAACTGATAGCTGACTATCTGGTATGTTTGCCTCCAACTTGTCGCGAACTTCGCTGGCTAGAGCATTCCCAGTTCGGTTTGTACCCCCACCAGCTGCGTTGTTCCGCTGTTCGTTGGCTCGAATATCAGAATTAAGCTGGCCTTTACGGGTCTGGCTTTGGGCATCATTCTGGTTAGTCTGAGTTGTCTGGGCATCAGGCGACTGCGGCGATTGGTTGGTATTGTCAGGAGCGTTAGCACTTGTCTTCGCGCCACCTTGGCAGCCACCGACACCAATAACTAGAACGCTACTAAGTAGAAAGGGAATAAACTTTTTCATCTGCTTCGGCTCTCTCATTTGAGTGTTTTAAAGGGTATGAGGATGAGGAGTAATTTTTTGCACCAACTGCTATTAAATATTTGGCTCTCGACGGTCAATAATCACCACATCAGGATCGCCGTGTGTAACGTTACCGGGGTAGTCGGTGCGAGTGGTAGTATCAACTCCGGGTGTGCCAGTAGCACCATAATTTGCGCGAGTAGTATCAGCATCGGGCGCATCGTAGATTCCCCATTCTTCAATCCCCTGACGATGCAGAATCGCTTCAGCTTGACGGATTTCTTTCTCAGTCCCATCTATAATCACCAGATAATCACCCCTAGATACTCGATCGCCGTAAACCCTAGCTCTCTCTTCGGGTATTCCTAAACCAACCAAAGCACCAATCAAACCGCCAGCAACCGCTCCAATACCAGCCCCCGCAGCTGTCGTTGCTAGAGTCGTTGCAGCAGCGCCTGCGAGCATGATTGGACCAATACCAGGGATTGCTAAAGTCCCAAGACCTACTAACAAGCCACCTATGCCGCCTAAAGTGCCACCAGCGGCTGCGCCATAACCTGCACCCTCATCGGCTTTATTGCCGACACGCTTACTCACATCGGCACCAGCAATATTGTCTCCACGGTCTGCATCTTTAGCAACCACAGAAACTTTATCCATCGGAAAACCAGCATTCCTCAGCTCCTGGAGAGCAGATTCTGCATCTCGACGACTAGAAAAAACACCGACTGCCCGCTTGTCTAGACCTAAAGTCATTGTCTTGCCTCAAATCATGTGATCAACAAAGTAAGTACGGCAACAGAACTTTTTTTGCTCTGCTTGGTACTACTTGTATCTATTTAGACTTTTTTATACAGAACTTGCATCGTTCTGGAGGTACAGTCTATCGCTCCATCAACCGAGGAGTGAGCATTATCCTATTTCAGATCTTGGCTTCTGCAAATCTAATAGCTGTGCCATTTAATCAATTTACAGGTTGTAGATATGCAATTAAGTAGTATCACCGCAGATGAGGGTGTAGTCAGGTCAACGGAAATTGCGACTAATGGGTTCGGTTCTACGGCTGTCGCCAGCGTACTCATACCGATAACCTCGTAAGTAGTTAAGCAAGTGTAATCAGCTATGCAATTTGCTAGCTGTTGAAGGGGTGAGTACTGGTGCAAAAATGGATTTTGCCAACCCTAAGTGAAATTCTAGCCTTGAGTGAGTCGGTTCCGAACAACTCTCCACTGGGTGATGTTCAGGAGCTTCCCATCTCGCTTGGGCACTCTACAAATCAAGAGTCCGCCGGAGCTGGCTCCAGCAATTTTCTTGAGCAAGCTCAAAACCTAGTCGAGCGTACTAAAGCCGAGCACCAGTGGCAGGCGGCGATCGCAGCTTCAGAACAGATGTTGCTCCAAAGCTTCGATGCCAATATGTCATCTGAGGCAGTAGAAGATTTGCTGCCACCACAAGGGTTGATGCTAATTGGTCCAGTACCAGCCCTGAGCTATAGAGCGCTGTCAAACATGGCAACTTGGATTTTTAGTGCGGACGCGTTAGACTCAAGCGCTAAATTGCCATCTCAGCTGCCTCCGGCAACGCTCAGTTCAGAAGCTGCTCATACCATAGCGGAAGTTAGCCCTATTGAGCGAATATTACCCTTGCTACCCAGTGATCCGCTCTTGGATGAACAATTTTGCTTGCTCTTAACAGCTAAGTTTAGTTTAGTGATGGTGTTGGGAGAAAATCCAACAGGTGTCCCATCTTTCTTATTTTCTTTTGAGCCAGAGGTGGTCGAGCAAGCATGGCAATCTCTGCGAGCGCGAACCCAGCTATGTAGTCCCCAAATTCCTGCGGACCATTTAGATAGCTTATTTGAGAGATATCACCCAGTGGCACCAGATTATCGGACAGTGACCCAGTTTAGCCGCCTACTGCTAAGGCATATACCAGCAGAAGCTAGACCTTTGCCTCACACCGCTAACCTTTCTCCCCGTCAAGATGTAGAACTACTACAGGCATTTGCGCACGAAGTTCGCACGCCCTTAACAACCATTCGCACCTTGACTCGCCTATTGCTAAAGCGTCGCGATTTACCAAGCGATGTGAGCAAGCGCATAAAGGTGATTGACCATGAGTGTACTGAACAAATTGAGCGGATGGAGTTGTTATTCCGAGCAGCGGAACTAGAAACATCAACAGTTAAGCAATCTCTGGCTCAGCTTACAGCAATATCGCTATCTCAAATCCTGCAGCAGAGTCTTCCCCGTTGGCAGACATCAGCCAGTCGGCGCAACTTAACTTTAGATGTTACGCTGCCCCAACAACTGCCGACAGTGGTTAGCGACCCTGCATGGTTGGATCGAGTGCTCACAAGCTTGATTGAGAATTTTACCCGCAGCCTACCAGCCGGCAGCCATATTCAGGTACAAGTAATACCTGCTGGAGATCAGTTAAAGTTACAGCTATTGTCCCAAACCCAGCTTCAAGGAAGCGGTAAAGCAGTAGAAACATCCTCCGCTCCACCAATTTGCAAGTCTATTGGTCCATTGCTGATGTTCCAGCCCGAAACTGGTAACATCGGTCTCAATCTGACAGCAACAAAGCATCTGTTTCAAGCAATCGGGGGCAAGCTCATTGTGCGGCAACGACCCCACCAGGGTGAAGTACTAACAATCTTCCTGCCGTTAGAAGTCAGCCAAGCTGGTTTAGTAGATGGGATGATAGGGTGATGCTTTTCAATTCGACGGGGAATCTTGTAGGTTCAAAGTAGCTGCAAGCGGCAATAGGACATTAAAGACAGAACCTTCACCCAACTTGCTTTTAACGGAAATGGAGCCACCGCAGCGTAGCAGGAGTTGTTGAACAATTGTTAGTCCTAACCCTGCACCGCCAATATCCTCATAGGCTACTGCCCGAATGCGGTAGAAGCGGTCAAAGATTTTGGGAATTTCGCTGGCGGCAATGCCAATGCCAGTATCGCGGAATTCTAACTGAACGTAATCGCCCTGAAGCCGGGAGCGCACCCAAACCTGACCGCCAGTTGGGGTAAACTTGATGCTATTGTGTAGCAGATTAATTACAATCTGCTTTAGCCAACTGCCAATGCACAAAACGGCTGGCAGATCTGCTGGAACCGTATATGCTAGCATGATACCTTTTTCTTGGGCTAAAGGTTGGTAAGTACTAACCACTCCGGGGACAATGTCACACAGGCGTACAGGTTGTATTGCCGTCTGCTCTGTTACACGGTCAAGCTGCATCAGATCTAAAAAACCAGTAATTAGGGAATTTTGCCGATCGCACTCAGTATTGAGCAACTGAAGGTAGCGTTGCCTTTGGGGTGGTTTGAGCTGAGGTGAACTCAATAGACTCAGAGCTGTCTTCATATTAGTCAGGGGAGTGCGTAGTTCCTGACATAGATTGCTTAAAAATTCATCCTTGAGACGCAGCGTGCTCAGCAGTTCTTGGTTTTGCAACTGCAAGGTTACAGCGGCACGGTTGGTTGTCGTGCTGCTCCAAATCTCGTCTTGACTACAAATCTGTTTGATTAACAGTTGCTCCAGTAGCACTGGGTTAGGTGCTGGTGGGTAGACGAAAGCAGAATCCCATGCCAATTGCTGATGAGGTGGATCTAACTGAGTAGCTGTAAGCTGGGGCTGATTTGGGGCGATCGCGTGTCTAATGCCTTTCAACACCCGCTGAATCACCCGTCCCTCAAACGAACAGATGACCCCATGTCGTGTCTGATGTCTCTTTTGATGAGGAGCTGGTATTAATCTCTTGCCCAACTTACCTGCTGTGCTGACTCCCGTCTGTTGCTCAATGGTAGAGCGGTGAGCCAAAATGAGACTACAAAACTGGGGTGATAGAACTATCAGAAAATACTCACGTCTGAGTTGGCTATTCGGTGCCAGTTGAACTGGAACTACTGGATATGGATCTTCGTCAGTACCCTTACCAGTTAGCAATGTTGGATTGACTAAGTTCTGTAGCTTATAACTGCAACTATAGATTGCATGAGGTACTGCAGCTTGCTCGTGATAGCGCAGAATCTCTGTGCTCCAAATCTCGCCAGGGGGGAGCTTGATTAAAAGTGTGGCTGAGATCTGCTGCTCGATCAGTAAATCAATCACAGAACTAGCCATTGACAATAGAATTGTCGGACTAACTGGCAAGGTTTGAGGGGGTGGATCGAGGCTAGAGGCTAGCTGATAGAGGGAGAAATCCATGAGGCAAAACTCTGTCTGTTTTTTGTTCCCGTTTCATCTGTTCTGGTTATTTTTACCTCTGTTTCAAGGCCGCTCGTGCTTGCTCTCGATCATCGAAGTGGATTTTTTCGGTTCCGAGGATCTGGTAATCCTCGTGACCTTTACCAGCGATCAGAATGCCATCTCCTGGCTGGGCTTGCTCAATAGCAGTAAAAATGGCGGTAGCGCGATCACGGATCGTTATAGGCTTAATCGTATCTGGTATTCCTGCCAAGATATCCTGCAAAATTCTTTCTGGGTCTTCTGTGCGCGGATTATCAGAAGTCACAACCACGATATCGGCTAACTGGGCTGCAATTTGACCCATTTTCGGTCGCTTGGTACGGTCGCGATCGCCACCGCAGCCAAACACGCAAATCATCTTTCCTGGGATAAAAGGTCTTGCTGCTCTAAGCAAGTTCTCTAAACTATCTGGCGTATGGGCATAGTCCACAATCACACTGATTTCCTGCTCAGTCGTCCCTGCTTGCACTCGCTCCATGCGTCCCGGCACACCCGGAAATTGAGGCAACGCTTCTGCAATTAATTCCAGCTCTATGCCCAGCTGCAACACTGCCCCCACTGCCCCCAATAAATTTGCCAAATTGTATTGACCCACTAATGGTGAACGAAAGGCAGTCTCACCCTTAGGTGTATGTAGTCTCCCTGTCACACCAGAGGTCTTGTAGGTCAAGTCGTCTACCCATAGATCAGCTGTGGGATTGAGAATACTATAGCTCCACACCTGCTGAGGGCTCAGTTGCTGAATCAATCGCTGACCGTACGGATCGTCGGCATTAATTACCGCCCGTCCATTGAGATATTCAGAACTGAAGAGAAGAGCCTTGGCGGCAAAGTACTCTTCCATGTCAGAGTGAAAATCCAGATGATCCTGAGTGAGATTGGTAAACACTGCCACTGTAAATAAGCAGCCCATTACTCGCCCCTGTGCTAGAGCGTGAGAGCTAACTTCCATCACCGCTAATTGGCACCCAGAA
>JAFAVL010000827.1 GCA_019242465.1 Chroococcidiopsidaceae cyanobacterium CP_BM_RX_35
TTCAAGAACTGGCTGGGATGCTAGCGGGCTTTGGCAGAACCCGTGAAACTGCCACACCCGGAGTTTACCAGGTGGTGATCGAGTACGTGGATGAGGAAGCTGGTCGCTATGCAGCACGAGCAGCAGTGCGGCTATGTCAAAGTATTGTTGACAAGGGGTATTATCCTAGGCAAGAGTTAGAGCAAGATTTGCGGGACCTCAAAGATTTGCAACACGATGCATCTTTGGGACCGAGTACAGAAGCTATTGTCAAGGAAGCCGAAGCCAAAAGCATTCCCTGGATGTCTCTAGGCACTCGTTTTTTAATCCAGCTAGGCTATGGTTTACACCAGAAGCGGATGCAGGCAACAATGAGCGATCGCACTGGCATCCTGGGTGTAGAACTCGCTTGTGATAAAGAAGGGACCAAACGTATCCTCGCCAATGCTGGGGTGCCAGTACCACGCGGTACCGTCATCAACTACTTAGATGAGCTAGAAGAAGCAATCCAACAAGTTGGCGGCTATCCTATCGTAGTCAAGCCCCTAGATGGCAATCATGGTCGAGGCATCACCATTGATATTAGAACTAAGGAAGAAGCGGAAGCGGCATACGACGCGGCGAAAGAGGTGTCCCGGTCGGTGATCGTTGAGCGCTATTATGCTGGTCGAGACCATCGGGTACTAGTGGTGGATCATAAGGTAGTGGCGGTAGCTGAGCGAGTGCCAGCCCATGTCACAGGAGATGGCAGGTCCACTATCGAAGAACTCATCAACCGTACCAATCAAGACCCAAATCGGGGTGAAGGTCACGACAAGATCCTGACTCGAATTGAACTAGACCGTACCAGTTGGCAACTGCTAGAGCGGCAAGGATACGAACTATCAACAGTGCTACCACGGGGTGAACTTTGCTATTTGCGGGCTACTGCTAACTTAAGCACTGGTGGCATTGCTGTAGACCGGACAGACGACATCCATCCAGAAAATGTCTGGATAGCACAACGAGTATCTAAGATCATCGGCTTGGATATTGCCGGAATCGATATCGTCACACAAGATATTAGCCGCCCCTTACGAGAAGTAGACGGTGTTATTGTCGAAGTCAACGCCGCCCCCGGTTTTCGCATGCATGTCAGCCCCAGTCAAGGAATTCCGCGCAATGTAGCAGGGGCAGTGCTGGATATGCTATTTCCTCAAGGGGCACTCAGTCGGGTTCCGATTGTAGCTGTGACAGGCACAAATGGTAAAACCACAACGACACGCTTACTAGCTTACATTCTCAAGCAGACTGGTCGTACAGTTGGCTACACCACCACTGATGGCACCTACATTGGCGATTACTTGGTAGAACCAGGGGATAACACTGGTCCCCAAAGTGCGCAACTGATCCTCCAAGATCCAACCGTAGAAGTGGCAGTGCTAGAAGCTGCTCGTGGCGGCATTCTACGGTCAGGCTTGGGCTTTGCTGCCAGTGATGTCGGGATCGTATTGAATGTCGCGGCAGACCATTTAGGAATTGGTGATATTGATACTATTGACCAATTAGCTCATCTGAAGAGCGTAGTAGCAGAAACAGTGCTGCCTATGGGCTACGCTGTACTCAACGCTGACGATCCACTAGTTGCCGCTATGGCAAAGCGGGTAACATCTCAGATCGCTTATTTCTCGATGAGCCCAGAGAATCCGCTAGTACGTAACCACACCCAACAAGGGGGTCTAGCGGCAGTGTATGAAAATGGCTACCTATCAATTTTGAAAGGGGATTGGACACTGCGGATTGAGCAGGCAGTCAATGTGCCTCTAACGATGGGAGGCAGAGCACCCTTTATGATTGCTAATGCTCTGGCAGCAAGTCTGGCGGCGTTTGCTTTAACGGTACCAATTGAGGAAATAAAAGTGGGATTGAACACGTTCCGAGCCTCAGTGAGCCAGACGCCAGGCCGGATGAATCTGTTTAATCTGGGCAACTATCATGCTTTAGTGGACTATGCCCACAACCCAGCTAGTTATAAAGCTCTAGGCGGTTTCGTTCGCAGTTGGCAAGGTGAGTGCATTGGCGTGGTGGGGGGACCAGGAGATCGCCGAGACGAAGACTTCATTACCTTGGGTCAATTAGCTGCCGATATCTTTGACTACATTATTATCAAGGAAGATGACGACACACGAGGACGAACTCGCGGTGAAGCCGCTGGGTTAATTGTCAAAGGGATCGAACAAATCAAGCCAAATTGTCGTTACGAGACAATCTTGGATGAAACCCAAGCAATCAACAGAGGCTTAGATAGCGCCCCTGATGAAGGTCTAGTTGTGATTTTGCCTGAAAGCGTGAGTCGTGCCATCACCCTGATCCAGGTTCGTCACCCAGTTAATGAGGAGACACGTCAACTGCCCGACTCGACAGCTGCAATCCTGGACTCCCAGGCTAGCGTCAAGTCTTCTGTGAGTAACCAGCTCTGAACTACTCGTCTTGCTCTGGCTCTGAACTGGATGTGTCCTCTTTTAGCTCATCCTTAAAACCCCGCAAAGTTTTACCAAGGGCACTTCCCAGTTCCGGAATCCTCTTAGGACCAAAAATCAGAATTGCCACAATTGCAATCATGCCTACTTCCGGCCATCCCAACCCAAACATAAAGGTCTCCTGCTACTATCCCTAACCTCAACTATAGGAGACTTAGACCACGCTCTGTTCTCGGTCAAGACGCTTCGCGCCCAGGTGAGCAGATTTTAGATATATGCCCTCTAAACTTTGGCCCTATATCACTCCTGGTATCCCTGACGAGCTATTTGAGCGCTTGCCGGGGATTCCTCTGAGTAAGCGAGAAATTCGGCTGTTGTTGATTGCCCACTTACGACTCTTGCCCGACTCGATTATGTGGGATATCGGTGCGGGAACGGGAACGATTCCCGTCGAGGTAGGGTTGCTGTGTCCTCAAGGACGGATTATTGCGGTTGAACGAGATGAAGAAGTCGCTAGCCTCATCCGCCGCAACTGCAACCGCTTTGATATTCAGAATGTAGAAGTGATTGAAGCCAGTGCTCCAGACTGCTTAAAAGACCTACCCCAACCCCCTCATAGAGTCTGTATCGAGGGAGGTCGTCCGATCCAAGCAATCTTGAAAGAAGTCTGGCGCTACTTACCACCTCAAGGTCGTGTTGTAGCGACAGCTAGTAATCTTGATAGTCTATATGCCATTTCTCAGAGCTTAGCTGAATTGCAAGCCTGTAATGTAGAGGTCGTTCAGTCTGCCGTTAACCGTCTAGAGACTCGGGGTAACCAGCAAACCTTTGCTGCTGTCAATCCCATTTTTATCCTTAGCGGTGAGAAGTTAGACTGAAGCTGAAGGAGGGATGAATTCATACTTCATACTTCATCCTTGATATCCTTCATCCTTTTAGCCATGCCTTGGTCCCGGATTTTCAGTGGAATTGTGGCGATCGCCCTTGCCCTAGGAATGACCGTCTTGGGGGGGTGGTATTTCACGGTTATGTTCGCGTTTGTTGTTTATTTGGGTCAGATAGAATACTTTGACCTGGTTCACGCTAAAGGGATTGCGCCTGCAGCTAAAACCACTTTGGCTGTCAGCCAAGCCCTGCTCATTATTGCTACGGTTTCTTCAACGTTAGCTGATGCTGTGGTGCCAGTGGCTGGGACATTTATTTGTTTCTATCTGCTATTTCAACCCAAATTAGCCACAATTGCTGATATTTCTACCTCAATTTTGGGTTTATTTTATGGAGGCTATTTGCCTAGTTATTGGGTCCGATTGCGGTCACTGCAAGCGAACTCCTTTGGAGGAGCCGCTAATAATATTGTAACGAGCAACCTACCTTTAGGAGGCTATTGGCCAGAAACCTGGATTAATTTTCAAGCTCTGCCAGCAGGACTTTCCAATACGTTGCTTGCCTTCACCTGCATCTGGGCAGCCGATATTGGAGCTTACATTATTGGCAAAATCTTTGGTCGGACGCGCCTTTCCAATATTAGCCCGAAAAAGACAGTAGAAGGTGCTGTTTTTGGGGTAAGTGCCAGTGTGGCTGTGGCTGTGACGGGGGCATGGTATCTCGACTGGCCAGTTTGGCAGCTAACCGGAGTGGCT
>JAFAVL010000836.1 GCA_019242465.1 Chroococcidiopsidaceae cyanobacterium CP_BM_RX_35
GCTGACTATGACCGAGCCATCGACCTAAATCCTGGTCATGTGCGAGCCCGAATCAACCGAGGCATTACCTTGCGTGACTTGGGAAGATACGAGCAAGCAATTGAAGATTTTGATACCGCCTTATTGCTCGGTCAACTAGAGGGTCATATCTACGCTGAACGAGGTCGGACTTATCATCTTTGGGGTGATTGGAATTACTCCCTAGCCGATTACCGCCGCGCTTTGACCCGGTTACCTCAAGCGGGTCCTTCAAAGTCTAACCCACCTATTTGCCTGCGTCTTCAGGTTGAAGTCTGGTTAGAGCAACTACTTAATCCCCTATCACTGTTTTTTTGACTGATCTGGCTTCAACAACACGACTGGACGCTGACCAGGGGCAAGCAGATCGCTTTGCTCCTGCATAATAGTTTGCGTTTGCTGCGGATCGAAGTAACGGCTAAAGTCTGTCTGTAGGTGAGCGACACGTTCTTCGATCCGCTTGTCTTCTGTCTGAATCTCCTGCAACTTCTGCTGTTGAGACCATGTATAAGGTACGAGTTTCACCAGAGCACACACTGCTAGGGCTGAGAGTATAATATTAACTGATAGTTTTGCCGTAATTTCAAGTGTCATAGCTGCATGAGGGTGACGGCGACGGCGAGTTTGGGGAGCAACCCGGCGTGATTCTACTGGCTGTAGCGGTGGTTTAGAAGGTTGGAAGGCATTCATATGTTTTCCCCTATATAAGCAATCCAGTTAAGGCGCTTCTAACCTCAATAACTGGAAGTGACTAGCTGCTTTGAATATTTGTTAATACTTAGCATTGCAGCTCGACCGGATTATAGAGTTAGAGCAATTTTAATGCAAGTGATTTTAATCACATTGGTCGATTTGCTGAATGGGGAGGTGAGGAGGTGGGGAGAAAGTCAAAGAGTTACCTTCTCACCCCATCACCCTACCTCCCTATCTCCCCACCTCTACTTATAGAGTTCTGTTGCTAGCCTTAACGCCAGAACTCCTGGAATCAAAGCCACAACGAGAGCAATATAGATTTGAGTGTCCGATAAAGACATGATTGAAAACCTCCCAATCTCAATATTTTTGAATAGCTTAATCAATACTTTTGACCAAATTGCCCAACTCATGGAACAACTTGTTACAAGACGAAACAAAAAATGAGTTTTTACCTCGGCATAGACTTTGGCACCTCTGGTGCTAGAGCTATCGTTATTGATATAAAAGCGACTTCGAGAGCAGAGGCAAAGCAGGCTTTTAAGATGTCAGTTGCGGATGCAGATACAGCAATCGGCTGGCAAACGGCTTTGTTTTCTCTAATTGAACAAATTCCTCAAACCTTGCGAGCCGAGATTAGGGCGATCGCGATTGATGGTACTTCTGCCACAGTCTTGTTGTGTGATGCTGCTGGTAATCCGGTGTCGCCACCGCTACTGTACAACGACGGGCAAGGAGTAGCAGTGCTAGAGAGGTTAAGGGCAGTGGCACCACCAAATAGTACTGTGTTAAGTGCCACTTCTAGCCTGGCTAAGCTGCTGTGGATGACAGAGTTACCCTCCTTCAGTCAGGCTCGATATTTTTTACACCAGGCAGATTGGATAGCTTTTCTGCTGCATGGTCAGTTAGGTATCAGCGATTATCACAATGCTTTAAAGCTGGGGTACGATGTCGAGCAGTTCTGTTACCCCAGCTGGCTGATAGAGATGCTCAGTTGCACCTCCCCATTAGCTAACCAACTATTGCCCAAAGTTCTAGCTCCTGGTACTCCAATTGGACCAGTGTCAGCGAAAATTGCTAGTCAGTTTGGGTTACGGCGAGACTGCTACGTATGTGCTGGCACAACTGATAGTATTGCGGCATTTCTTGCCAGTGGAGCCACTTCCCCTGGTACAGCAGTGACTTCCTTAGGATCGACCTTGGTATTAAAGCTATTGAGCCGCACCCGGGTGGAGGACGCACGATATGGAATTTATAGTCATCGGCTAAGCGATTTGTGGTTGACTGGAGGTGCTTCTAATACTGGTGGAGCAGTGCTGAGGCAGTTTTTTACAGACGCTGAGTTAGAGCATCTTAGCTGCCAAATTGATAGCGCCCAGGCAAGTCAGCTAGATTATTACCCGCTGACTCAACCAGGCGATCGCTTCCCAATTAACGACCCTCATCTGCCTCCGCGACTAGAGCCACGCCCAGCTAATCCAGTGGAATTTTTGCACGGTTTGCTAGAAAGCATGGCACGAATTGAAGCACGCGGATATCAGCTGCTGCAACAGCTAGGTGCCACACCTTTGATTCAGGTTTACACAGCTGGTGGTGGTGCCGCCAATCCTACTTGGAGAGCGATTCGCGCCCGCAGACTGCAAGTTCCCATAGTTTCCCCAATGCATACCGCAGCTGCCTATGGCACGGCGCTTCTAGCACGACAAAGGAGTGTATAAGCATTAGGAATATCACAAACCAAAAGACCGCTGCCCTTGTTGAGACAGGCGGTCTTTCGACAAACTAAACTAATACAAGACTATTGATACTTACTCCTGACTTTCAGCACACAGCACCTCATAAAGAGGAACCTAAGCCCGCGTAAGCACCGTAGAAGAATATGCCCAACACAGTAATCAAGCCCAGTCCAACGACTGTGGCAACAATCCACAAAGGAATTCTTCCAGTTCCAGACACAGCGTTTATCTCCTCCCTTAACAATCAGTCAACTTGATTAAATAATGACGATGAAATTAATCCGCTCTAGTTCCAGTTAGTTAAAGAAATAGCTGGAAAATAGTATGCCAAGGACAAAAACAAGTAGTAGTCCTAGGAAAAGTGAAGTCCGGTTGAGTTCAACCGGTTGGTTATTCGGATTAGGCGATCTCGTTGGCATTGGTTTCTCCTAGCGTTGAATAAATTGCATGGCAGCGATCGCGCCCAAAAAGAAGACTGTCGGCACAGCCAGAGTATGGACCGCTAGCCATCTCACTGTAAAAATCGGATATTGAACTGGCTGATTAATGTTGTTGCTAGTGTTGGTCATGATGTCAAACTACTTACTACTGAACTGGTCAATCTGTTGTTTGCCTTCATAGCGGTCTTTCACAATTGGCAATTCTTGCCGGGTTTGCGTGTAATACTCATTGGGGCGGGGTGTCCCAAACGCATCATAGGCTAAACCTGTACTCACAAACAGCCAACCCGCAATAAACAAAGCTGGGATGGTGATACTATGGATCACCCAGTAACGAACGCTAGTGATAATATCCGTAAATGGACGCTCCCCGGTGTTACCCGACATTTAGATTCCTCCTGACAACAATTATTGCTTTCTTCGATCATTATCCTACTAAACCTTAGCCCAGTCACAGATTAAGCACTTTTTCCTGAGAAAAGGATTGTCTATCGCAACATTTCTTTACAAATAGGAGGGAAGAGACAGTACCCTTTTCCCTTGTTATGCAGCCTTGGCTGGCACTTGATATTTCAGCAGAGTTCCTTTTTGACCAATGATAAAACCTTGTTCCGGCGTAATAAAAATGACCCGGTACAGGTTAGATGCGACATTTTCAACTCCACGGTCTTTTTCCCAAGTCTTGCCACCATCTAAACTCCGTAGCAAATTACCGCTACCACCACTAACCCAGATCTCGTTTGGTGTCCGATATGCCAAATCGAGTAAGCCCCAGCTTGTAGAAAACTCTGGATACTGAGGTTTTTCCCACTCATCAGGGTTCTCTAGGGTAGTGAACTGAACTTGACCACCCCGCGCCAGCATCCACAGCCGCCCATCTTGACCAAAACCCATATTTTGAACCCGTCGGGAGCTGTTACGTTGGTGAGGTTCCCAAGCATCCTGTCCTGGTTCCCAAGTGGAGTAAAAGTTACCCTTAGCCGAGACTGCTATATATTTCCCCTCTGGAGACCGAGCAATATTCCGCATCACCCCAACGGCTTCCTGCACCATTGCCTTCCAAGTTTTGCCCCCATCTGTTGTCCGATAAATAGCGCCGACATTGGTCGTCATCTCGGCTGAGTGCGGACCTAAAGCTGTGATAGTTTTGGGGGCACCTGGCAGCTTGGTACTCAGAGGAATCTGCGTCCAGGAAAGTCCTGCATCATTAGTATGCAGCAGCACAGCTGGCTCTCCCGTAACCCAACCTTCAGAACCAGCAAAACTGACAGAAGAAAGAATGTACTTCTCATCTCCCAGCCCTAAGTTGGTAGGCTGCCAAGTCTCTCCTCCGTCTGTTGTTTCCAACAGCGTTGAGCCGTTGCCCACCAGCCACCCGTGCTGCCGATCGCTGGTAAAGCTGAGATCTTGCAGGTTAGCCTCTGTAGGCACAGTAACAACGTGCCAGGGGTTATCGCTGAGAGAGGAAACTTGGCTACAGCCAATGCACAGCAAAACAACCAATAATATGCCGACAATTCGTTGCCAAAGTTTAAAATGTGAATGCATATATGAGAAGAGTGGAGCAAGCCTTGAACGGTTTTTATTGTAAGCCGTAAAGACTCATGAACAGCAA
>JAFAVL010000059.1 GCA_019242465.1 Chroococcidiopsidaceae cyanobacterium CP_BM_RX_35
ACTCGACATCATGCAGAATAGCATGAAAATCTGGCTTAATAATAATTTGTAACGCTTCCTTCCTTGATTGCCTCAAACACTTGCTGGCTACGTCGGCGTAACTCCATTCTTGCTTCCACGCTTGCTGGTTCAGAGCTTAGTCTAAAGCTTTAAGGGGGCTCTAATCTTTAGATCTGACTTTGTCCAATTGTCCTGCTTTACTTTAGTAGCCATTTAGGGCATTATGCCGAATCATTCCGCCTATCCACTCATTTTGGGATCTTAGACGGAAAGTTTCAGTCTATTAATAGTTAGATGCCTACTAAGCATTGGTGTCGTAAGCATGCCGACTCAAACGGAGGTCGATGATGGAAGAGCAGAACATTCGGATGGCCCTTGAGCGACATTGGGCCGCATCCGCTGCGGGTGATCAAGTTGCCGAGCATGAAATCTATCATGATGATACTGTGTGCGAGTACCCACAGTCAGGCGAGGTCATCCACGGTCGGCGTAACCTGCAAGCGCTTCGTAGCCATCACCCTGGTAGACCATCGGGGTTTGTGGTACGGCGGATCGTAGGAGAGGGCAATCTCTGGGTTACCGAGTATGTGATTACCTACGAGGGCAGGCGCGCCTACACCGTGAGTATCATGGAGTTCCAGGATGGAAAGGTGTCGCACGAGACTCAATATTTCGCCGATCCCTTCGACGCTCCTGCTTGGCGCGCTCAGTGGGTCGAGCGGGGGACGTGATCGACGGCATCTAACAACCGCATCCAGCGGAGCGCTGTTCGTATGGTTTCCCGCGATGCCGCCCGTGTGCCCGCTGATGCGGAGCGTTATGCGGCTCAGCTTATCGGCGGGGGCATAGCCGTCAGGCAAGCTGTCGGATATAGATACCCATTTCTAGTTCTGTTTATTTGAATTCAATACCAATTTGCGGTATTAAATACTACTTTTAGGACATCCTCTCAGGGTAATTGTCCCGCTTTACGTTGGTAGCCCATCTAAAGACTTTCCCAATCCTCGCGGCTGATTCCTGCTTGACGCAGAATTCTAGCAAGTAACTCCATGCTGATGTCGCCTTGGTGAGGGTTAGGGATTGGTAGCTTGGTTTTACCTTTCTGCATGTACTGATGGTTAGTACCGGGGAATGGACCGTCAAAACCACACTGTCTCAATGCACGAATCAGGTCACGCCTTTTGATTGGACCGAATGCAGGCACTAGGCTACCTCAAGATCTTCCTCGATGGGAACCAGAGGAGGAGTCAGGTCGAGACCATCAACAATTGGCAGCGTATGACCTAAGCGCAGCCCCAAAACAATCCATCCTTCCAAAACTGAGCGGAGTTCGTCTACACATTCGGCTCTTGTTTGAGCATTCGCCCAAAGTCCATCAAAGCCGGGAATTTCGGCAAAAACAGTGCCATCGCCAATCGGCTCATAAATAGCCCGGTGCATGGCCGCATTAATGTAATCACTCAGCATGCTGTTGCTCCTTACGCTGGTAGATCGTCGCCACCCTCAATCTGACTGCCGCGCTCGAATCGTTCGCCGAATTTTTGCCGAAACGCCTCTTCCATGACCCGAATACCTTTTTCATCTAAGGGAGCGGGGTAAGGCTTGCTTCTTCTAGCAGGCTTTTTAAAATAGGCTTCCCAAGCTGACTCGTCATTCCTGTGGGCAACTAGATATTGCCTGAGTTCAGAGCGGGTCATCTGGTCAAAATTAGGATTCATGGAAAAAATTCCTGAACAATTACCGTAATCTCTGGAAAAGCCAGCGGTCTAATACTACTGAATTTGTTCAAAATCACATGATTGGTGTAAGCTCCGTTCACTGGAGCTCGGAAGACGTGGACTTGGTGAGCGCTCGCATCTATAACCCAGTAGTCAGCAATCGCCGATTTAGCATAGGTCGCAGCCTTCTTCTCGGTATCAAACTTCAAAGTGGCATCGGCTACTTCAATAATCAGAAAGATTTCATGACTTGTAGGATGGTGGTCGAGATAGCGCCGCAAGGGAGGCATCACTACAGCAATGTCTGGTTCAGGTTCGTTGCGCTCGTCTAAAACAATCGGGTCTTGGGTGCGGATATGCGCCGTTGAAGCTAAAAGCTGTCGGAGATATTCTGCCGCTAATTCCGTAACGATTACATGAGGAGGTTTCTTAGCTGCCATCGAAACAATCTCCCCTTCAATCAGCTCGACCCGCTCATCCGGCAAAATAATTCCCACATCTACCATGTGGTGATATTCTTCAACAGTCCACAACCTATTTGTCGGTAGGGTTGGCGAGGCAAGTGTCATCGCGCACCGCCAGCCGTGAGGGAGCGATCGCCTTCTTCATCAAAGCTCACACCAAAATCAACGCCTAACACCTGTTGTATCCGTTCCAAAGTTTCAACGGGTAATGCTTTGATCTCTTCCGCCTCAATCACGTACCAATTGGCAGCGGTCATGCCAGCAGCTGCCGCTAGTTCGGTCAAGGTGCGAGAATCGCTTTTCCTTGCCTGCTTGATTTTCTGCCCCAACCCTGACGCATCAACTTCTACTACTTTCCTGACCTTCATTAGCATTTCAGCCATGCACCTACCTCAAGTCTAAATTGTCGTTTATTCTTTGACTATAAAATGTAAAACAATGTTTGACAAGTATCAAATGCTGTTTGATAATATAGATGTAGAGAAAGGCACCCCGGACGGCCAATCTAAAGTGCCTCTCTCCCCACCTAAAAATAGGAGTTACAAATGATTACCCAACTGGTTGCGGGTTTTCTAAAAAGTGATCCTCAATATTGACTAACAAGGTGCAATGGAGCATTCGGTGAGGCAACAAGCTCCGTTTTGAGCTAATTCTTTGAGTTTTTTCTCAATATTTCTGGTTTCAAAGCACAACAAATCAAGGTCTCTTTCAGCGAGACCTTCAAGGGAATAGATGAGGAAGAAGGCGTTAGCTCTGGCAAAAATGCCGGAGATTGATCATCGTGTACGCTAGACCTTTCAAGGCGTAATGCAACTCACTAATTCGTTCAAAGCGCAGCAATAAGCGTCGAAACTTGTCCTCCCAAGCAAATACTCGCTCGATGGTGAAAAATCGCTCCTGATAGACAGTCTGATCAAAAATCTGTTTGCGTCCACGTTTGGGAGCCTTTCTCCCGCGTAGATTTTCAGGAATATTGGGCACCATCCCCCGATTAAAAATGGCTTTGCGGTTAGCTCGGCTACCGTAGACTCCATCTAGACTGACAGTCGTTTCGCTCAGGTTAAGTCCGATCTTGCTAGCGATGCGGGTGACTTGTGACAAGGCGTGACGCAACAGGGGGGACTCATTGCGATTTCCCGGGGCGGTAATAAACGGGGCAATGATGTTACAGTGGCGGTCGCACAAGGCAACTACTTTGTCACCTTTGAAGTGCTTATGCCCACTGAATCCGAGGTTATCACCACCTTGTATCTTAAAGGAGTGGCAGACCGTTCCACCTTAGGTTGTTCAAAGCCGTAAGAAAGCCTGGGTCGCCACATACCTTGAAGTGCTGAGAACTCGTAAAATCGCCTGGATCTCTAAGTCCGCATGGAGCAAGGAAGAGCGCAGCCTTCAATATTCCATCTCATCGGAGGTAAGGGTGCAATGGAGCAGCAACCACAATGGGTAGGCATCGATGTCAGTAAAGCGAACTTAGATGTTTATCTACGACCTAGCAGGAGGCAGTTACAAGTCAAAAATGGAGCGAGTGGCATTGTTGAATTAATCCAACAACTCCAGTTCTACACAATTGAGCAAGTAATCAACTGGTTGCGGGTTTGCTCGCTGGGTAGAATTCGTCTGGAAGCCTCTAGATACGTAGCATTTAACCGACTCAAGCTAAAGTGACTTAAGTCTTTTTAGTTTGACGGTCTAGAGTAGTAATAATAGCTCGATCTAAGCTCTGGCAAAGCATTCCAACGATTTTGACCTTAGAACAGTTTGAGGAATTTGTCTTACCCCACCTCCACATTGCCAGTCGTGGTCCTCAGCCGAAGCTCTCTTTGCACGTGATCTTTAATTACATCCTGAAACTGTTATACCTCGGATGTCAGTGGAAAGAGCTGCCCATCGAAAAGAATCAAGCTGGGCGACCAGAGATCCACTACACCAGAATCTATCGTGCTTTTAGGCGCTTTGAAGCCCAGGGATGCTTTGATGCCATTTTCGCGAACTCTGTGTCGCAGCTTCACCAGAAAGAGTACCTCGACATCAGTGTCATCCACGGGGATGGGACAACCACTGCGGCAAAAAAAGGCGGCGACAATCTCGGATTCAGCGGGCACAAGCACTTCAAAGGAGACAAAGTTGTTGCCTTCTGCGATCGCCACTGTAATGTGGTTGCCCCTTTTGTCGCAGCTCCTGGTAATCGTCATGAGTCGCCACTGTTGCTCAAAGCATTGCCCCAGGTGACCCGCATCGCCCAGCTTGTCGGACTCGAACTGCACAAGACCATCGTCAGTCTGGATGCAGCTTACGATGGTCGGGAGAACCGGAAAGCCATTTTCAATCGTGGCATGATTCCTAATATTCATGCAAATCCCCGAGGCAGACGTACTCCTAAGCGTGGACGCAAGCCTTTGTTCAA
>JAFAVL010000305.1 GCA_019242465.1 Chroococcidiopsidaceae cyanobacterium CP_BM_RX_35
ACCCGTAAGGCAATGGCTCAAATGATTTAGCTTTTTCAAACAGTGTTTTGCCACCCGAACGCCACCACCAGGCGCGATGCACAAACGGTCCATGAGCCGGGTCCATTAAGCCCACCACAGCATGATCGACGTAGCAGGGAAAGTGTACTGTCTCAACTAATTGGTAAGAGCAATCACCGCCAAAGTACGGAACCAGTGGAATATCCATGTTTGGTTGGCTAGCATTGTCTGCTGCCATATAAATCCAAATGTTGCCTTGGACTTCGCGCACTGGATATTGCTTAACTCGAAAGCGGCTCAAATCTAGGTCTTGACCTTGGACCAAAGACGGAATAGCAGTGCATTGCCCTGTTGAATCGAATCGCCACCCATGGTAACAGCATTCGACTTCATTACCATCGAACCGCCCACATGTTAGTGGCACTGCTCTATGCGGGCAGATATTTCGCAGAGCAAATACTTCACCAGTACGGCTGCGGGCTAGCAGGACTGGCTCACCCAGCAATGTCTTCGCTACCATAGCTCCAGGCTTAAGCCGACCGCCTGGTAGGGCATAGTACCAAAGGTTACGCAAGAAAAAGTTCTGATTTGCTGTCACGGTTGCCTGTTTTCTCTAACCGAGTTCAATGCGTTTGTCTGCTTAAAAGTTGAGGTATGTCTAACACTATATTCCCAGTCTACAGGAGGGAATTTTTCTCCTAGAGTTGTTGTCAGCGTTTATTCTAAAAATGTTTGCTACTTTTCTACCATCTGAAGTCAAGTACCTTAAAGAAGCTACATCTATCACTCTGGCAGAAAGGATTGAGCGTCAGCAGATTATGACCCCTCTAAGTCAGCAGCCAATCGCTACAGCTTACGTTCGTCAGGGAATCAGCGGCACACCAATCCTACTGCTCCACGGTTTTGATAGTTCAGTCTTGGAGTTTCGTCGCCTCCTACCACTACTCTGGGCACATAACGAGACATGGGCAGTCGATCTTTTGGGGTTTGGCTTCACAGAACGGCTACTGGGGTTACAATTTGACCCACCTGCCATCAAGACTCATCTCTATTGTTTCTGGAAAACACTGATTGACCAACCAGTTACGTTACTAGGGGCTTCAATGGGAGGGGCAACAGCAATCGATTTTGCTCTCACATATCCCCATGCTGTTCAAAGGCTAATACTCATTAACAGTGTGGGCTATACAGGAAGTTTTCCCCAAGGACGGTTCCTTTTCCCTCCGTTTGACTACTTAGCAGTGGAATATTGGCGGCAGCGAAAAGTTCAGGCACTACTTTTAGGCGAGATTTTTGGTATGGAGCCAGACTCGATAGAAGCGCTCCGATGTGCAGCTCTACATCTCTCGATGCCAAATTGGCACGAGGCGATGATCGCTTTTACCAAAAGTGGTGGTTACACCGATATGGTAGATAGAATTCCTAGAATCAACCAGCCGACACTAATTTTGTGGAGTGAGTCTGACGAGATTCTTGGCATTAGTGATGCCGTGAAGTTTCAGCAAGCAATCCTTAATTCCCAACTCCATTGGCTTAAAAATTGCGGTCACGCCCCGCAGCTTGAACAGCCCCAACTTATCGCTGACCAACTCCTTGCCTTCCGAGTCTCGTAGTATTAAGTAAAAACGCGATCGCCCCCAGAACCAGCAACAGAGGTGTTAGCCAATCTCCCCAGCGCACGTATAAAGTTTGTGTCTGCCTCCGGTAAATGGTTGCAGCATGGAGTTCATAGGTTTTCACCCGAGATATCCAGGGAACTCTGCCATGGGGATCAACAATAGCTGAATAGCCTGTATTGGTTGCTCGCACTGCCCAACGGTCTGTTTCAATCGCCCGCATCACATCCTGAGCATGGTGCTGGGCGGGCATCGCCAAGCTATAGTGGGCATCATTAGAAGCGCTCAGGATAAACTCTCCACCCGCAGCGGCTTGGAAGCGGAAATGTTCTGAGAAAGCTGACTCGAAGCAAATACCTACGATGGCTCGACCAAAAGGTGTATCAAACACTTGATGCGGTTGCCCAGCAACTTGGTGGGCATCCAAAGGTGATAGCCGATTCACAATGCCGCCTAGAAATTGCTCAAAGGGAATGTATTCGCCTAGAGGCACTAACTTCTCTTTGTTATAGCGGCTGAAAATACCTGTGCCCGTAACTGTAAATAAGCTATTGGTAATGCTACTTCCTTGCTTGCCAAAAGCTCCTACCCAAGCAACAACGCCCTTTTCCTGGATTGCAGAGTATAAAGAGCTATGTACCACCTCATTCCACAGAAAAGGTAATGCCCCTTCTGGCGTTAAAACGGCGTTAACTCCTTGGTCTACTAAACTCAGATAGCCTATGGTGTAGCCTTCAATGGCGCGACGAAAGCCAGCTGGGTACAATTTGATTTCGTTCGGGACATTGCCTTGAATGATTCCTACCTGTAGTGCTGAGGTAGGGGTCTGAGTTAGGGGACGGTTGTATAGACTAAAACCGAATAGATGCAAACTTAGCACAACTCCAACTGCTATAGCTAAATAGTTTGGAGAAACGAACCGCAGAGGAGGACACTTGCGTGCGGGGGTTCCCCCCGTTGAGCAAAGTGTCCGTTGCGCGGAGATCACAGAGGGCTGGAGGGGAGAGATATTTTCTCGGCGTGCTTGGCGGTTGATCCATGCTTCGGCAAGTAAGGCATTTACGACTACTACGGATGCTGCTACGGCGCTAAATCCTGAGAGTTGACCTAGATGCAAAATGGCTAGGTTATGGGGACTTTGGGTGTAAGCCAGGGAAGTCCAGCATAGGGGGCTAGCAGTCCAGACAGCTTCTAAGCCACACCACAGGGCAACACCAATCGCGACACGACTCCAGCTTGTGAGTTTGGCAACCCGACCGATAAATGTCATGCCAACTGCCCAGGCTACAACTAATGCAGCTCCCCAGAGGGTAGCGGCAAACCAACAGAATAGAGCGATCGCCAAGCTAGCTAGCCAGGGAACCCCCATCCAAGTCATGGGGTGAATCCCCGTGATCCACCAAAGTGCCAAACCGTGATAGCCAATTCCCCAGAGGAGAGCAGGGGGGAGAGGGGGAGCAGGGGAAGCAACCATAACCCACAAGGGAGCTAAAGCAACCCAAGCTAAAGGCCAAGCTCCCACAGGCGCAACCGTAAGTCCCATCAAGCAACCACTAACCAAGGCTATAAGAAGAGGAGTTAAGTGCAAGATAGCTTTGCTCCCCCCTACTCCCCTGCCCCTCTCCGCGCCCTCTGCGCAACGGACACTTTGCTCAACGGGGGGAACCCCCGCACGCAAGTGTCCTCCTCTGCGGTTCGTTTCTCTACTCCTCTTCTCCCTACTCAGACTCTTCCCCATCACCTGCACTTAGAGGAACTAAAGCTACAGCTGCGATCGCATCGTCCTCATCCAGACGCTGCACTCGTACACCTGTTGCTGACCGAGAGTAGGGTGGAATCGCACTGACAGCCTGACGGATAATAATGCCACGATTTGTCACCAGCATCAATTCATCGTCTTCATTAACAATGTGGATTGCTGCCAATTGGTCTTTCAGCTTGCGCGGCTTGAATTTAGTAGCAATCTTGCCCTTAGTTGCTCGATTGTAGAGCTTAAACTGGGAGACTGGCACTCGCTTGCCGTAGCCGCCCATTGTGATGATGAGTACCCATGGTCCTTGACCATTGTTGACAACCACTTCAGCATCGAGTTCTTCAGCATCGAGTTCTTCAGTATCGAGTTCTTCGGCTTCAGCTTCTGCTAGATCTGATTCAACCGTGGTCAACTTGGCAAGAATTGAGCCCGGCAAGATATCCATGCCAATGAGTTCGTCTCCGTCACGCAGCTTCATCGCTTTCACTCCACGAGTGGCACGACCAAGGGGACGCAGTTGCTCGTGATTCGTTCTAAAGTGGATTGCCATGCCCTGACGAGAGCCAATCAAGATACTGTCTTCGACCCTAGCGCGTCGTACCCATCTCAGCTGATCGCCCTCTTCCAAGCAAATCGCTATTAGCCCGTTCGCCCGAATATTGCTGAACGCTGTCAGTTCGGTTTTCTTGATGTAGCCACCCCTGGTTAGCATCACCAAATATTCATCGTTAGTGAATTCATTGACTGGGACAATGGATGTAATTTTCTCGTTCCTAGGAATGGGCAGCATCTGGACAATCGGTACCCCCCGACTGGTGCGAGAGCCAACAGGGATTTGATACGCCTTGAGGCAGTAGACTACACCACGATCGCTAAAGAACAAAACACTGTCGTGGTCACAGCAGGTTAAGAAATGCTCAATCCCATCATCCTCTTTCACACGGGCAGCTGCCTTGCCACGAGTCGCACGGTTTTGGGCTTCAAAAGTGTTGACTGGCATCCGTTTGATATAACCCTGCTCAGTCAGCAAAATGACTGCTTTTTCATTGGCGATGAGATCAACATCGTTAAACTCGCCTTCAGCCAGTTCAATCACTGTTCGACGCGGTGTCGCGAAGGTAGTTTTCAACTGCGTGACTTCGGATTCAATGATTGCCAAGATGCGCTCACGCCGTACCAAAATATCTTGCAGATCTGTAATCTGTACCTGTAATTCCTCGTGTTCGGAGCGAATCTTGTCGGCTTCTAGAGCTGTTAGACGCCGCAACTGCATCTGCAAAATCCCGTCTGCTTGCGCCTCAGATAGACCGTAGGAATTCATCAACTCCTCTCTCGCGGTCGGGGCGTCAGCAGCATTGCGGATGAGGTCTATCATTGCATCTAGGTTGAACAGTGCAATCAGTAGACCTTGGAGTAGATGATCTCGTTCTTCTGCTTTACGCAATTCGTAGCGCGTGCGTCTGGTAATCGCTTCAATACGGAAATCCAGGAAAACATCGAGAAACTGCTTCAGCGTCAGCAACTGGGGTTCCCCGTTCACCAACGCCAGCATATTTGCCCCAAAGTTTGCCTGGATAGGTGTTTGTTTGTATAGGTTATTGAGGACAACGCGGGGATAGGCATCGCGCTTGAGTTCAATCACAACTCTCATGCCATCGCGATCGCTTTCGTCCCTAATATCTGCAATTCCCTCCAGCCGCTTTTCATTTACCATCTCGGCAATCTTTTCGATCAATGCCGCTTTGTTGGTTTGGTATGGTAGCTCGGTGATGACAATTGCTTCTCGATCTGGGCGTCCCCGCTGTTCGATTGTTTCAATCTCAGCTACCCCACGCATGGTAATAGAACCGCGACCTGTCATATATGCTTCGCGAATTCCGGTTGTCCCTAATATCTGCCCTCCAGTGGGAAAGTCAGGACCAGGAATATACTCCATCAACTGACTATCGTTGATGTCAGGATTGTGGATCAGCGCTACTAATCCATCGATCAACTCACCTAAATTATGGGGTGGAATATTGGTTGCCATACCCACAGCGATTCCCGCTGAACCATTTAGCAATAGCTGTGGAATCCGAGCCGGTAGGACTAGTGGTTCTTGCTGGGAGCCATCAAAGTTATCGGTAAAATCTACAGTTTCCGATTCGATGTCGCGCAGCATGGCATCGCTAGCAAGAGCTTGCAAACGGCACTCTGTATATCGCATTGCTGCTGGTGGATCGTTATCCACCGAGCCAAAATTGCCGTGCCCGTTGATCAGTGGCGAGCGCATGGAAAAATCCTGTGCCATCCGCACCAAAGCGTCGTATACTGCCGTATCGCCATGGGGGTGATATTTACCCAGCACTTCTCCCACCACGCGGGCGCATTTACGAAACGGTCGGTCTGCCATGAGACCAAGCTCATGCATGGCGTAGAGAATGCGTCGGTGTACCGGCTTCAGACCATCCCTAGCATCTGGGAGTGCCCGACCTATGATGACGCTCATCGCGTATTCCAGGTAAGACCGAGACATTTCGTTCCGCAGATCCGTAGGTATAATCCGTTCTTGGGAAAAGGTCATACTGTGGAAAAACTCCAAAAATCCAGGATTTTGGCAGATAAAGCCCAAAAAAGGCAATAAGTTCTGCTTAGCTTCCAAAAAACAACTGTTTATAGTATAATCTTACCACATTTTGCGATAAGTCAGCCCGATATAAGAGGCAGGAAACGGTTGAGCAGAAACCAGAAAACTGCAATTTAGTGAGAGTTTGGCATCACCTAATCGTGCTGTGAAGGTTGGTCGTAAGTAGTGTTGGGATTAAAGCTTTAGCCTGTTCGCTTGGCAGGGGTGGTGAGAAGAGATAGCCTTGACCATACTGACACCCTAGTTCTCTCAAGAGGTTGGCTTGCTCTAATGTCTCTATGCCTTCAGCAACGACATCCAACCCCAATTTTTGAGCTAGATTGATGATAGCTCTGACGATTTCTAGGCTTTGGCTTTCTCCATTAACACCTAATTGATTGACAAACGAGTAGTCAATCTTCAATGCGTCAATAGGGAAATCATTGAGTCGGCTCAAGGAAGAGTAACCTGTGCCGAAGTCGTCAATGTGCAACTGTACTTGCAAGTCCCGCAATTGACCTAGGGTAGTCATTGCTAGTTCAGAACTTGCCGTGATCGCCGTTTCGGTAATTTCTAGTTTGAGGCATCTAGAGTCAAGCCCCGTCTCCTGCAGAATTGCTGACACCCGTGCGACTAGATCGAGTTGCGTAAATTGCAGCCCCGATAGA
>JAFAVL010000529.1 GCA_019242465.1 Chroococcidiopsidaceae cyanobacterium CP_BM_RX_35
ACTGCGGCAGCAACTGACATTAGCTGTGCATCCCTTCGCCTTGACAGACGGCAGCTTCAAGACCACAACCGAGGTGCAAGCTCAGTTAGAACAACTGCTACTCAAGTTAGAGACTCTCCAGCACAGGCATCAACTGGTCAAGGTTAACTCGGTGTTACAAAAATTTCAACAGCAAATACCGGCTTTAGTAGTCGGGGTGAATAGCTGGTGGCAGTGGGTACAACACTCCCTCTCACTGGAAAACCTGGATGCATCTTGCAGCAACTGGTTACTGGGTCAACTGCTGCCAACAGTCTATTGGCAACATCAGCTCAGTAAGACTAAATCCCGCACTTTGAGGCGAATCTATCGACAAGCGCATCTCCGAGTTCATCAGACTCTGCTTCATCATACCTTTACCGCTACCCTCACCCATGAGCAGTTTAGACATTGGCAAGACTGGGCTAAACGCATGGTGACTCAATTCCATCGCGCCTCCTCTGCCGTCGAAGGCCGTAATGGCTACCTGTCTCAACGACACCATCTGCAGCGAGGATTTTGGCAGCATCATCTCCCAGTCCTGACTGTGATTCATAACTTTGACTTAATCCGTGCTGATGGCACCACTGCTGCACAACGTCTATTCGGTAGACAATTCCCGAATCTGTTTACCTGGGTGATGCAGCAGATGGGTGAGCTACCTTGTCCCAGAGTCTCTAAAAAATCAGCATTGGCTCAAAGGCTTTCTCTGCAAAGTGTCCCGGCTTAAAACAGTAGCCATTTTTTTCTCCTCAGGTCGGGGATGGCTCTCTGGCTGCGTTCAAGGCGGTCCGTGGGCTCTCATCCGGCTCAGTCTTGCCGAACTGAGGCGATGGGTTTGGAGGTTACTATTCCCCCGCTCTTGGTCTTTAGCCTCGCTCTTGCATTGGTCTTTTTGGCGCAGATATCAGGTAGAGTCGAGGGAGGCTATTATGCCTCGCCTCTCTCTGTTAAATCTGGACGTGCGCGTTTCCGTGCATCCAGCTTCCGATGTTCTTAGCTTTCGCTTTTGCTCATGTGGCGGTATTGGTGGCAGCTAGAGTGAACGGCTAGAAGGTTATTTTTCTTCCAGTTATTGTGGTTTCCATCTCTGTGATGGAGATGTACCTTTTCATCACTGAGCGTTTTTAGTCCACAGTATCCACATGTATGGTTCTGCCGTTTTAAGGCCATAGAAGTTTCGCCAAAATAGAGCTTGCTGTTACGTTCGCTCCAATAGGCTATGTCTCCATCATATGGTGATTTCTCGCCTTTGACGTTGACGTGTTTGTTTTCGGAGTAGGGAACCGATGGAAACGCTTTATCTAGCAATTTCTTGCTAGTATGGCGGTCTTGTTTGGTTTCTTTATTGAATACCTTGTACGCTCTTATTTTGATGGGGGCTAAGGAGTTTCTTGACCCGTCCATCTTGCAGTAGCGGTGGTAATTCCTCCAACCTCTAACTACGGGTGCTAGTTTATCTGCTTTAACCGTAGCTCCATAATTCGAGTTGTTGACTATATGCTTGACTTTCTGACGGAATGCTTTAAAGTTGTCCACTGATGGAACGCTTCTAAATTTTCCGTTGTTTTGCACTTTGAAGTGCCAACCAAGGAAATCGAACCCATCTGTCGCGGCGGTTAGCTTAGTCTTCTTTTCACTAACATTCATTCCTCTTTCGGCAAGAAACTGACTGATTTTCTCAAGTATTGCTTCTGCGTCATCTTTGGGTTTGAGGATAAACAGCATATCATCCGCGTAGCGAAGTGATTGGTGTATTTCCTCTATTCCGTTTAACGCAATATTAGCTAATAAAGGGCTCACCACTCCCCCTTGACAGGTTCCTTGTTCGGGATACTCTGGGTTGACTCCTGCTTTGAGACAGCGAAATATTCCTGTCTTATTCCCTTTTGGGGTAGTGAGTCTTTCCATAATGGATGTGTGGCTTATCCTATCAAAGCATTTTTCGATATCGAGTTCTAAGACTCGTTTTTCTATTCCATTTGCGTCGGACTTTAGGTTTATTTGCAGGATTTTCTGAGCGTCTTGCGTCCTTCGTCCCGGTCTAAACCCGTAACTCCTAGCGTGGAAAGTTGCTTCGTGTGCTGGTTCCAATGCATACTTTGCTAGGCATTGCCAGGCTCTGTCCGCAATGGTTGGAATTTTCAGAATGCGGGTTTTTCCGTCCTTTTTGGGGATCGGGATTTCCTTTAATTTCTGGTGATACCAGTTGTTATGGTGGTACTTGAGTTTCTCACTCAATTCCAGCCTTTCCTTAGATGAAAGGGAGGCTTTGCCATCAACTCCTGCTGTCTTTTTACCAGCATTTAGCTGCGTTACCTGGCGTATTGCCAATAGTCTTGCCGCCAGAGATTTCAGAATCAGCTTTTGAAGGGACATTGCTTTCCGCCTGTCGCCAACTTGAATAGCTTTGTACACGCGCCTTTGTAGGCGGAATAGGTTACGCCGGAATTGCTTCCAGGGTAGTTTCTTCCAAGATTCACTAGCATTGCTGCTGTGTCCAATCATGCTCTGCTCCAGTTTGTGTATTCTGAACGCCTTGCCGCAATCACGCTGCATCCTACCCAAATTGAGGGGGTTCCGCTGCTCGTCCAGCCTACATGGGGTTCGACCTTCCCCTTGACCCACAATTCGTTTTTATTCGTTCCCTCGGAGAGATTGTTCGTTCCTTTAGGTGTAGCCATTTCGACCACTGGATTCCCTGGACTCTTGCCGTTATCGCTTGCAGAATGCGGCGGGAATTAAGCTCCAGTGAGGTCAAGGTTTTGTTGTTGTGCCTTTGCCTGCGAGTGGGTCGCTTCTTCAGGCTCTGTTTCACCGTGGGAACTCCCCATTAACGCCAGTGTCATCCCACAACGGGTGTCTGATTGCGTCCTGTTCCCAGCTTCGCTCTCCAGAAACCGAGTCTGGTCGGCGTGGGCAGATAGGGAGTCATCTATGAGTCTTAGAGGGGGGACTTACACCCTCATCTGACCGAGAGTTCAACCGCGTCTTGTTGGACTTGGTTGGAGTAGTTATCTACGGGCTTTCACCGTAATTCACTATTCAACGAGTCGCACTCAAGCTCTTGCTCGTTACCATCACTACCGTAAACGTTCCCAAGCTCCCTAAATTTATCTACAACTGTAGTGCCTTTGAGAGTCAATCATCCCTAAGCTGGGTTGTTCAGTTCGTCCTGATTGAGTACGGACTTGCTCAACAAATAGAGTATTCATCCTCTTCCATAGCCCTTTGATCACACACTTCCGATAGTAGCTTTACACTGTCTGCCAGACAGGAAAATTCTCTGGCATAGCTCGCCACTTAATGCCGTTATCGGCTCGGTAGAAGATGGTATTCACTACTTGCTGCAAGTCTACCTGCCGTTGCCTCCCTTGTTATTTCTAAGAGCGGCAGCATGGGGTCGATGATTTCCCATTCACCATTAGTCAGGTCACTGGGATAAAAAGGTTCTGGCATAGTTTCGGTTAGCAACTATTAGAGCAGCTTTATGTATCCTCCATTCAGTGCCTGCTCTCACTACTTCTTAAGATTTTATTTATAAACCGTCTCTGAAGGATGCATGAACCGAGAAGTCAATTATTTGAATTGGATCAACCGCATCTTGCATTACTGTCTTTTTCATCTAATTCTTGAGATACCTATCTGAAAATAGAAATTTATGTCGCAGATTTCAAAAATTCTGTGTGATTGCCATATATTGACTATTTCTAAATTACACACTCGCTTTCTTGATAAATTCGAAGCTTACTCTTGATTGCGGAACTATGTCTATCGTATTGATGCAAAACATTAATGATACTGCCATCTTCATTAGTAATGTAACCGTCCTGATTGAAATGAAATTTCTTTTCTTGACATAGTTGCATTGTTAAAACAGGACCATGATAATTCTCAAAGAATTTCACATCTTTAATCAAATTTTTGCGGAGAATATAGTTATGAACACCCTGATCAATTCCTACAGATTGGGAGCTTATTTGGATAAGATAATCTACCATAGTTTCCAGATATTGCATTATTGCACTGCGAGTACCTATGGTTGTACCGGAACACGAGATGCTATAGTGCCCTATCTCACGTAGAGCGTTTTCTCCAAATCCTTCTATAATCCAACCTCTGTTAACTGAAGAAGAATTTATTGTAAAATCATTCTCTTCAAGAAAGCAACACAGTCCATTAATGTTAAAGCTAAAGGGATCTTTCTGGAATAAAACATCTCTTGTATCTGTCAGCATAACATTTGAGTATGACTTACCATATTCAGACAGATATAAATAGTAAAGTGGATATCTAACGCACCAAGTGTAAAGAAATAGTTTTGAAATATGACACTTAAGTGTACAAGAACTTTCCTTATTCAGGAATGCGATAAATTGTATAGATTTAGCATATAAATAGTTAAATAAAGGTAACTTCCGAAGTTGAAATGGATGAAATTCTTTGAGTTTTAAATGACTATTCTTAACAATATACGGAAACTTAAAAAATGGCTCATCTGCTTGAACGGAATGTAAGATAATTCCGTTTTCTGCAGCATGATCTTGCAAATTTATTTGAGTTTCAGAGCTTAGTGAAGCAGTCAATAAACAAATATCACCTTTATAGCCGCAATTTCCAAGGGAAATTAGAAATGGCTTAATCTGATTAAACTGGTATCCTTTCACTAAACCTATTACAAGATTTTTAGAAGAAGGTGGTATTGATATACTCATATAAACTCTCCTGACTAAAATACCGATATGTGGTTACTTTATTGCTTTACCTTTAATACTTATTAGTTCCCTTATATACAAGTTCCAATAACTAGATTTAGCATCTCTCAATCTATCGAGCTGCGTTGAAGA
>JAFAVL010000730.1 GCA_019242465.1 Chroococcidiopsidaceae cyanobacterium CP_BM_RX_35
CTTTGGCATAGATTATGATGCTTTGGAGGATGTGGTAACACGGTAGGCAATAAGTAGTTAAAAAGTGCAGTTCAGCCCAGGAGGCGAGGCGTGACGGGGATAGACTTCGTACTTCGGTTGGGAATAGCATTCCTGCTGGGAGCCGCAATTGGGTTGGAACGTCAGTGGCGGCAGCGTCTGGCGGGCTTGCGCACCAACACTCTGGTAGCCTGTGGAGCCGCTTCCTTTGTGATGCTAGGAGTCATGATTCCAGGAGCTAATGCTACTCAGATTCCAGCTTATGTAGTCTCCGGAGTAGGGTTCCTCGGAGGGGGAGTGATCCTGCGGGAAGGAGCCAGCGTCAGGGGATTGAATACGGCAGCTACGCTTTGGTGTGCTGCCTCGGTAGGAGCTTTAGCTGGCTCTGGGTTTCTCTTACAGGCGTTTATTGTCACAGTGGTCGTTTTAATCGCAAATATCCTCCTGCGACCACTGGGTTACCGGATCAATCAGCAACCCCTCAAAGGAACCGAGCTGGAGTTCTGCTATCGCTGCTCGGTGGTCTGCCGCAGTCAGGACGAAGCTCATGTGCGTGCCCTGCTGCTCCAAAGTCTCACCACCACTGCAATGAGGTTGCGTTCTTTGCAAAGTCAGGATCTGGAGACTTCCGCGCAAGTAGAAGTCGAAGCTGATTTGGTGACGCAAGACCGCAAGGATGCCTTGTTGGAGCAAGTTGTGAGTCGCTTGAGCTTGGAACCAGGAGTTAGTGCTGTGAGATGGCGAATTATTGAGCAAGAGTACGGGTAAATTTAATTGTGAAACCGACCGACTCAGGCTTTGAGAATCCTGTTGTCCTACTCAAAATCTAATCCTAATGGCTCCTAAAAACCTAACCACTCCCGCTCTCACCACCGAGCGTTTATCTGCGTCCGAGCGATGGGAAGCTGGCAAGGCATTGCGTCAGGTTGTGCCCCGCTCAGCCCATAGCCAGTGGTATCCCACCCGCGAGCGCCCTGACCCAATCGACATGCTAGAAGCATCCGCTCAGGGACGAATTCCAGAGATGATTCCCATTCGCTACGGTCGGATGTTGCAATCTCCCTTTGCTTTCCTGCGGGGAGCCGCGATGATTATGGCAGCCGATCTGGCAACTACACCCACCACAAGTATTCAGGTGCAAGCATGTGGTGATTGCCATCTAATTAACTTTGGTGGCTTTGCCTCCCCAGAGCGGCATCTGATCTTCGATCTGAATGATTTTGACGAAACCCTGCCCGCTACTTGGGAGTGGGATGTCAAGCGATTGGTAACAAGCATCATCGTTGCTGGCAGGGACATTCGCCTTTCGGATCAAGATTGTTATGAGGCAGCATTGGCAGCCGCGCGAGCCTATCGGCTGGCTATGGTCGAGTATGGGCAGATGCGGGCAATGGATGTCTGGTACGCACGGCTAGATGCAGAGATGTTGCTCGACCATGCCCCTGATGAGGAGACGCGACAACTCTGGACGCGGATGGCAACGAGGGCATTTAGCCGCACTTTAGAACAAGCATTCCAACAACTGACGCAGGAGCACGACGGGCAGAGACGCTTCATTGATAACCCACCGTGGATTTACCACCTGCCCAACCACGAACAGTACTTACAAGAGATTGCTCTCTTGTTCGAGCAATACCGCGATAGCCTTCAGCACGAGCGGCAATTTTTACTCGACCGCTACCATCTTGTGGATGTAGCGATGAAAGTGGTTGGGGTAGGGAGTGTGGGAACTCACTGCGGAGTGGCACTCCTCCTCGCCGATGATGAGGACCCGTTGTTACTCCAGTTCAAGGAAGCTAGAGCCTCAGTGCTAGAGCCATATGCGGAAGAGAACATCTATTCTAGTCAAGGGGAACGGATTGTTGCCGGTCAACGCCTAATGCAAGCAGTCAGCGACATTTTTCTGGGCTGGACGAGCAACGAGCGAGGACAAGACTTCTATTTCCGGCAGCTGCGGGATATGAAAAGCGCCATCAAGCTGAAGGGAATGTCGGTTAGGGGTTTGACTGACTATGCTGAGATTTGCGCCTGTGCACTGGCAAGAGCTCACGCTCGCACTGGGGAGCCAGCAACGATTAGCGGTTATCTCGGTCAAAGCGATATATTTGATCGGGCTGTAGCCGACTTTGCCGCCACCTATGCTCACCAAGTTGAGTGCGACTATCAAGCCCTAGTCACTGCCGTCCAGTCGGGTCGAATAAAAGCTCAAAAGGTGGAGGTATAGGGACTTGAGAACTTCAGCTACTGAGAGACACTCCAAGCCATCGCCCAACGCCGAACGTGATCCCAGCAGCGACTAACCCAAAAAGCACCTGCCGAGTTCCAGAATAAAGTACGCTCCGTCCAGTTAAGAGAGTGATGCCTGCACCAATCAGGAATAGTGCCAATCCACTCAAAAGCAAGCTGACGCCCACCGCAATTCCTTCACTCAAAAATGTAAAGGGGATTACAGGCACAATGGCACCAAGTGAGAAGAGAAAAAAGGAGGTGGCTCCGGCTGCCCAAGCTGAACCACCCAGTTCTTCTGGGTCAATCCCCAACTCTTCGCGGGCTAGAGTGTCCAAGGCATTGGTCTGATCTGACATCATCCGTGCTGCTAAAGTCCGTGCCTGTGCTGCTGGCAGTCCCTTGGCCTCATAAATTAACGCTAGCTCTTCTTCTTCCTCATCTGGCACTTCTTCCACTTCCCGTCGTTCGATGCGGATCTGCCGCTCGTAAAGTTCGCGCGAGCTCTGAACCGAGAGCCACTCCCCTAGTGCCATGGAGCAAGCTCCAGCCAACAATCCGGCTAAACCCGTGACTAAGATTGACCTGCCGTTGATGTTAGCCCCTGCCACTCCCATTACTAGACTGAGATTTGATAGCAGCCCATCGTTGGCTCCAAGAACTGCTGCCCGCAGGGTGTTACCGCCCGCTGTCCGGTGGCGTCCCTCAATCTGAGCCAAGGTTCCGCCCTCTAACCCAGTACCAGACGAGCTAGTGATCGCCTCAAGCAATCGTGCGTGCGAGCGTTCCTGGATCGGGAGTTGGGTAGAGTGGGTATCGGCCTGCGCGTCGTAGCTATGGCTGTCCACCTGCTCCATAGCGTTGATCGTCGGCAGGACAAACTGGGGACCAAAACGCTTGGCAAACAGTGCCAGGAGCCGCGTGCGCCAGCCGATGCGTCGCCGGGGAGGTCGTCGCCCTACCTGGCTTAGCTTTTCTTCCCAGAACTGGGCGTGGGTTTCCTCAGTTAAGGCTAATCGGCGGTAAACCTCAGCTAGGGCTGGTTGTTTTTCGGCTTTGGCCAGGGCACGATAGAGAAAGGCGCTCTCAATTTCATCCTGCCAGTTCTCCAGGTAGCGAGTGATGTCGGCTTGAGTCACCATAATCGGAGGCGATTGATGATTGGATTCAGACTTACTGGATACTACCTACAGCTGCCGTTGCTCTGCTACTTCTAGACCATTTCGCTCAAGAGAGTCTTCTGTGTCAATTTTTCAACTTAGCTGTGGTTACCTTGCATTTTGACATGAATGGGATAGATTTTTGCATAATGGAGCTTTCTATCACCACATTTGAAGTCAGCCAAGAATTGTTTCAGGATAAATTTGTTGCCCTTAAATTTGTAGGTTCCGAGTGTTCCACAATCACCTATAGCCCCATATTTCTGTAATACGAGCAGCTCCTGACTCTGCTTGTTAAACTCCGGGATTCCCGTGATAAAATTGGAGTTCAACTGAGAAACTTGATGATAGTCTAACTCAAATTGAGTCAGATTCAGGGGTTTGACTTCCGTTGAGTTAGGGGGTTCGCTATAGAAATAGTATGCATAAGCTGGTTGAGATGCACTTAGATAGCACTCAATTTGGGCAATATACTTTCCTGATGAAATTTTGTAAAAGCTAGAGTGGTTTAATGCAGTTGAATCAAAACCAGTTGGACAAGCTCCCAAAGTTTCTATAATCTTTTGCTGGAATTGCCACGTTAATTCTTGCGCTGCTTTATGTTGCGGGTTAGTTGAGGGGATGTTCTTCAAATCCTCTACCGCTTTCATATATCTTTTCTCTTTGGCTAGCTTCTTGATTTCCTCGAAAGCTTGACCGTCCGGAACAATAACTTTTAGAAGTTCCTGGTTTGGGGGTAAGTTGCTTCTCTGTATAGCCTGCTGGTTGGTCAAGGGCACATAACTAACTACAAGCAATGACACCCCTAGAATAATTACAATTCTGGCTAAGACTTTTGTAACCATCACAGCTACCAGATTGGGGCAGGATGATGTGGCGCAAAACAATTGTCGCCTTGGCGGGATTTTGCTAGACCTGACCGTTCCTCAGCTATTCTAAGCTAAAAAAGTCTATGTGATTGTGTCTCACTCGTCATTCGTCGTTGTAAAATCTACTGGTCTAAGAGCAGTCAACACAGTGCGTAACGCTACTGGTGGAGTTGTGTAGGAAAATCGGCTCCAATCACGACAGTGACATCCGACCACACATCACCCGTTGCTGTTACCTGTACTTGTCCTAGACCCAACGCACTCTGCACTGCACTAGCATCCTCGGGATTGCCATGTTGAGCAATTATCTGGGTCTTTCGGGCAGATTCAGCACTAGTATCAACCTCATGGTCAGTGATGTAAACATGGCTGAACCCCTGTTTCCTCAAGAAAGCAACGGCACGCTTGCCTGCCTCTGGTTGACCTGTGGCATTGGCAACTGCAACTCTTAGGTGACTGGGTATTCCGGCACTCGCTGCTTCACTTAATCCAGAGTTAGTGGAGGCATCGAAGTAACGAGCCAGCATTGGTGCTGCTGCTTCTCGGTCTTCAATCCAGTAGCTGCGAGTATATTCTCCTGGACGACTGAATCGACCAGGTAGCATGAGAAAGTTGTTCCGCTCTCGGTCTGTCGTCAATGTTATCTGGACTAATGACAGTATTTCTTGAACCGATAGGTTTGTGTCAATATTTTCCTGAGCGACTTGCAAAATTTGCGGTAACTTCGCCAGCGTCGCTGGTTGCAGCAGGGTTTGCAGAATTGCTTTGAGGACTTCTTGCTGCCGCTGCACGCGCCCAATATCACCTAACTTGTCGTGGCGAAAGCGGACATACTCTTCCAAGTGACGTCCATTTAGCTTTTGCCGACCTGGCAGAAAATGGATATTCAAGTGTTGGGTTTCATCTACATAATCCATCCGTTTGGGAATGGTCACTTCGACACCACCTAAAGCATCGACCAACTGAATAAACCCATTGCGGCTCAGTCTAACATAGCGGTCAATAGAAACTTGTCCTCCAATTTGCTGGCTGACCGTCTGTGCTGCCAGTGGTGCCCCTCCTACTAAGTTAGCCCAGTCAATTTTCGCGACATTGATTCCTGGTAAGTGTACTAGGGTGTCTCGGGGAATTGAAAGGACGTTGATTTGATGCGTATCTGGCAAGAACCGCACCAGCAGCATAGTGTCGCTGCAACTTGAGAGGGCTTGAGAGGAAGTCGATTTGGTACTCAACTGCGGGTGATCGAAGTTGTCGTCATTGTCAATCCCCAAAATCAAAACGTTGACTGGGTGAGTGAGTTGAGCAAATGATAGACCTGTGCCAGAGATGCTCGCGTTGTTAAAAACTCCTGCCTGTTTTTGGGATTGGCTCTGCATTAAAGGTTTACTGGCAAAAGAAATAGCAAGCAATGCCCCGGCTGTCGTTGACACCAGCCCAACACTTGTCAAAACAAGCCCCCACCAGAGCCGACCTCTAGATTTAACTTGGTTTGACTTGTGCTGAATCGGTTTGTCAGCAGATTCTGATGATGGTGGTAACTCAGGGTTCTTTTGAACTGACATTGGCTTCCTCACACACAGAAAATTAGCACGAACTCAAGCAAACGATTAGTTAATAACTGATTGAGCTGGAATACTTACGAACCTAAATATAGCTCTCCTCGTCACGACGAACTGCTATTGAGGACAAAATTCCTCAGTCAAAGACCTGGAGAAGTTGACTGGCTCAAAGACTTGTCACAGAAACAGGCTGGCAGTCTTCTGAAATTATTGGTCTTCAACACTACAACCTCACTTAATCTAAGTCTCATTCCTGAGCTAGAAGTTAGCTCTAGACGCCAGATGAAAATATGAAAATATTATGAGAAAAGCTACCGAAAAATGTAATGCCTTTGCTTAAGAATACGGAAACGCCGCCCAGTCTTCCTGATGTTCACTACAGTACTGCCTCTCCAAGAGCCCTAGTGCCGGTGAAGTCGGTAACTCCTATGGCGGACAGAGCCTACACAGTGCGCATTAGGCCAAATCGCACTGATTTTTCAGCAGGTTTGGGTATGACGAAGAACATCACTTAACCATCGAAAGTTGGCAAAGTTCCGTTCTTCACATATCCTTCACCCACTTATCACCAATTGACCGAGGGTGAGAGTGTAGAAAAACCTGCTTGGCTTCTTGAAGAGAAAAGTCAATAAACGCTCAAATCCTTACCTAGTAGGGGTAAGGATTCCTACTTGGCGGCTGGTGTCGGCTTCGCTATTTCTGGGCCTAGTTGAAAGCTGAGGTGGTAACACTGGCACAACCTCAGTTCCGTCTTGACTGGGCGCTGATGACAAGCTGGACCCAACTGGTAATTAAGGCGAAGAGTGAGCAGGTTTTGAGGTGAAGAGTGAGCAATTGGCGCGAATCATGAGCAATGGCGAGGAGACAACTCGAAAAGCCTTTCCCCATCTGGTAGACTTCTTCAAGATGGTGTAAATTACGTTCTTTATCGCGAGACTGATTGAGCAGAAACGCTCCCTAGACCCCTCTGGCCGGAAGGATACTGATGGCAGAGGGAGGCAAACCGAGAGCGAACCAGGACGATAGAAGGTGCTGGAACCCGTCAAAAGAAGAACTTAATTTACAACTTTCAAGAGAAGTATGCTAGTTCTGGAGCGGTTTTTAAGCAGACAAGGAATCATCAGTGCTCATGATTAGCGCTGATTGCTCACTCTTCACCTTAAAACC
>JAFAVL010000764.1 GCA_019242465.1 Chroococcidiopsidaceae cyanobacterium CP_BM_RX_35
AAAATTGTTGGTCAATTCCCACGGCTAATCAAGCTCTTCGCCGATGGAGGCTATGAGGGGAAATTTACCCAGAAACTCAAAGACGACCACCGTTTAGAATTGGAAGTGGAAAGAGCGTAAACAAAGCAAGGGTTTTCAAGTATTACCTTGGCGGTGGATAGTTGAGCCAGTCGTCAGAGCGGGGTTCCCCCGCGAACGAACTGGCGTTGAACGCACTCTGGCGCTTGCTTGTGCGGCATCGCCGACTGACTATTGATTATGAAGCTTTGCCTGCTACTTCTGAAGCTTTTATCTATGCTGCTATGGTTCCACTTATGGTTAGACGATTAGCGTAGCTATTTATACTTCTCAGACATCCTCTGATGGAATCTCCGCATGTTCTTCAATATGTCCGCCGAACTGATAGCGCATGGCAGAGAGCAGCTTACTCGCAAATTCATCTTCGCCTCTAGAGCTAAAGCGCTGATAAAGAGCGGCACTCAGCACTGGCACAGGAGTTCCTTCATCGATTGCTGCTGTAATCGTCCAGCGTCCTTCTCCAGAATCAGACACCTGACCTGTAAAGGTAGAGAGGTGGGGATTTTGAAGAAGGGCAATCGCGGTTAGATCGAGTAGCCAAGAAGCAATAACGCTACCACGTCGCCAGACCTCAGCAATGTCCGGCAGATTGAAGTCGTATTGGTAATGTTCTGGATTACGGAGCGGAGTTGATTCGGCACTGGCAGCCCGCTGCTGTTTGCCCACATTCGCGTGATGTAAAATATTGAGTCCCTCAGCGTATGCTGCCATGACACCGTATTCGATGCCGTTATGCACCATTTTGATGAAGTGACCTGCGCCATTAGGACCGCAGTGCAAATAGCCTTGTTCAGCCGTACCCCCCACTTTGTCTCGACCAGGCGTGCGAGAGATATCACCCAGCCCAGGAGCTAAAGTTTGAAGAATCGGATCGAGATATTGCACAGCCGTTCCCGGCCCACCAATCATCATACAATAGCCTCGCTCTAACCCCCACACTCCGCCGCTGGTTCCAATATCAACGTAATAAATTCCCCTTGATTCAAGCACTTTTGCTCGGCGAATATCATCAATGTAGTAAGAATTGCCACCGTCAATCAGAATGTCTCCTGCTTTTAGCCTCTGAGCCAATTCCATCACCATGTCTTCGGTCGGATCTCCGGCAGGGACCATCAGCCAGATAGCACGAAGTTTATTGAGCTTTTGTACAAAATCATCTAGGGTATAGGTGCCGATCGCCCCTTCTGATACGAGCTGTTTCACTTTGTCAGGTGTGCGATTGAACACAACACATTCATGCTTGTTTCGCAGCAACCGCCGGACGATATTCGCACCCATGCGCCCTAGACCAATGACTCCAAGTTGCATTTTTGTTCTCCAATGTGATTGTTAATTACGTGGAGTAAAGTTTATTTAAGCCAGTGCTTGCTCAACTAAAGATGGAACAACCGCGATGTTTTTGACCAACTCATCTGGGAGAGAAAACCGCTGCTTTAAGTAATTGGCATCGTTGTAACTCAGCCAAACCTTACCATCAGCCGATTCCCATACCAACACTTTCAGGGGTAAATCCAGAGCGCTCGTTGGTTCTGCCACCATGAGGGGCGTTCCGGCTTTCGGATTGCCAAACAGCAGTAGCTGCGTCGGACGCAGGCTCAGCCCGGCTTTTTCAGCTTCAGCTTTTTGATCAATACAAGCAAAGATGGTGATTGCTTTTGCTTGAAGGATGGCTTCTAAGCGAGCGATAGTTTCGATTACTGAATATGGGCTGGGCTGGCTGATGATGCCGTTATTTACGTTCATAGCAGTAAATTACTTTCCCTAAGAAGATTGATTCACAAACAACTGGCTCCAGTGCTTGGGATTGTATCTGTACTTGCTGCCTCATAATTTCGTAAACAGCAGATTTAACCCTTCAGTCATCGTGGGGTGAGTCAACACGCCATTGCGCAGAACGGTGTAGGGCATCTTCGCTTGCATTACCATTTGTATGGTTGAACTCATTTCACCCGCTGCATGACAGAGCAAGGTACAACCAAGAACTTGCCCTGTTTGAGTGTCCATGATCGCCTTTAGCAGCCCATCGGTTTGACCCTGGGCTCTTGCTCTGGGAATGGCTGACGCATCCAGCTTTGCTACCCGAATGTCATATCCTCGTTGCCGCGCTTCAGTTTCGGTCAAACCTACATGAGCTAGTTCTGGATCAATAAACAAACAGGATGGAACCGGGCGATCGCTCGTGCTGCGGTTACTACCATCAAGCAGATTTGCTGTGATAATGCGATAATCATCCAGGGATACATGAGTGTATTGCGGTCCACCATTGATATCGCCTAGTGCCCAAATTCCCGGCACATTTGTCTCTAGGCAATCGTTGACTGGAATAAATCCCCGTACATCAGTTGCGACACCCGCAGCGGCTAAGTTTAGAGTATCAGTGGTAGGCGCACGACCGACAGCAATGAGCAGGTGTGAACCTTGGAGGCTAACTTCGCGATCGGCAAGCTGGATTTGAAGGATGGTTTCGTTGCCAATGCGTTCCACCCTTAACACCTTCGACTTCAGCAGAAATTCAATGCCATCTTGTTCTAAAAGAGTTTGAACAGCGACCGCGATATCCGGATCTTGTTGCGACAAGATTTGCTCACTCTGTCCAATCAGAGTCACACGAGAGCCAAAGCGTCGGAACATCTGGGCAAATTCCAACCCAATATAGCCACTACCAAGCACAATGAGATGCTCAGGCAACTGTTCCAATTCCATAATCGACTCACTCGTCAGAAAACTAGCATCCTTAAGCCCAGGCACGGGTGGAATCAAGGGTCGCGTACCTGTGTTGATGAATAATCGCTCTGCGCTGAGGTGACGAGTGTTACCCTCAGCCGTTATCACTTCGATGGTTTTAGGAGCCACAAATCGTCCTGTTCCAATAACCAGATCGTGATTCAGAGCCGTTTCTAAAGTGTGCAAGTTCATTGCACGCGCAGATTCCACAACCGATCGCTTCCGTCGAATCACGGCTGCTAGATCAACGGTAGGTGCAGCCGCTTTAACTCCATAAACAGTAGCGTTTCGCACGGTATTTGCAACGTTGGCACTCGCTACCATCGTTTTGGTAGGAATACAAGCGACATTGATGCAGCCACCGCCAATCATGTTTAAACTGCGTTCCACTAGAGCCGTTTTCCGCCCGTTTGCGACCAAGGTGGGTGCCAGCGTTTTCCCGGCTTTGCCGCCACCGATAATAATGTCGTCGTAGTATTCAGTGTCCACGGTTCTCTCCTTGCTTAAGATCGGGCAGTGTGAACGTCACCGTTTCTCTAGTGATTACTTTGTGCGTGGGGTCGGCTAGTTCGATCAGTACTTGGTGCAGTCCAGGTTCCAGCCCGACTAGGATTATCGTTTCGCCGCTAGCATCAACAAAGTGCCACGAAGCATCATCGACAGTGATGTGGATATGTCCGATGCGCGGCGATACATCGAGGGCACCTTTGCCAAACACTGGCAACACACGCAAATTCTCCGTCCGGTACTGGATGAAGACGCGACCCTGAGCCAGTGGTTCGGGAAGCGGTGGATCGACAATCAGCTTGGGTGGTGCTTCGTTTTCGATCGCAATCAACGGTGACGGTCCGATAATGTCCTTGGCGCTCGGTGTGTGGTGTTCATGGCGGTTAAACATATGAGAATGGTCGATAAACGATCCCTTTGAAGGTGAAGAGGTACGTGGTCATCACTCCAGAGAAGTCATCAACGTTTTTTCGCTGCAAGTTCCCAAACCGCGCCGAAGACAAGTGCAAAGCAGACTTCTCTCAGTTCGCAACCATTGACAAGAACTAGATTTGGCATCACGCCATCGCTGCTACAACATCATCTGTGGACAGAACTGCGTTGGCAATATATCCGTAGTTAATCAATGCCGCTTTGTAGCCATCACCTAGCTCCGGATGTCGTGGGGCAGCCGTTGCATCCTTGACAACGAGAACCTCGAATCCATATTCAACCAGGTCGCGTAGATGAGATTCGACACAGAGATTTGCCAGCATTCCCAGGAGAATCACTTTGCTGATGGAGCGCTTACCCAGTTGCAAAATCAGGTCGTTGTTCTGCGGTCCAAAGACTTTGTGAGGACTGACCACGATCGTCTTGCCATCCTCATGAAGGGCTTGAAGCGATCGAGCCAATCCGCACCTGACCCTACAAAGCCATCCAAATGCACCGCTGCGATAAAATTCTTTAGCCTCCAGCACCATCTGCTCTAGAGTTGCGATGTTCTTCCAGCCATAGTCGGTGGGGTAGTAATAGTGGGGAGAGATGAATACCTCAAAGTCGTTCTGTTTTGCAGCTTTGAAGATGCGCTCAATGTTCTCGACGGTTTTATTTTCCTTGACACTGGCACCTACCAAATCCCAGGCTGTCCCCTTTGCGCTCAAGACATCGTTTTGTGGATCGATAACGACTACCGCAGTGTCATTTTTGTTGATATTCATGTTTGTTCTTGCTCCCAGACTTGTGACATGGAAATCTTCTGTTTAAGGCTTACGCAAACTTCGGAGGTTTGTACTAAAAATGAGACATAACGCTCGTTTAAGGGCTTAAACCTCCGAGGTTTTGGCATAACGGGAAACGATCGCCGCCTATTGCAGATGCTTCTTCAATTCAGCTGCTGCTTGAACAAATAGAGAACGGACTTCTGGCAGCTCGGCTAAACCATTGAGCAGTCCAAAGTCATGAATCATGCCGTTGTACTGCACCGTTGTCACCTCTACCCCAGCTTCATCGAGCTTGCGTCCATAAGCGGTGCCTTCGTCATGCAAAATATCGCTCTCTGCAACCACAAGTAATGCTGGAGGCAAGCCTTTTAGTTGCTCAACCGTCGCCTGTAGGGGAGAGGCATAAATGTCTTTGCGCTTTTCTGGGTCAGCGATGTACATGTCATACATCCATTTCATCGTTGGTGCAGTCAAGAACCGCTTGTCGCCGAATTGATGATAAGAATTCGTTTCAAAATCCGCATCGACGATCGGCCACATCATGATTTGTAGCTTGATGTGTGGTCCTCCTTTTTCTTTCGCCTTCAAAGCAGTTACTGCTGTCATATTTCCGCCGACACTATTGCCAACCACTGCCAGATTTTTGCCATCCACGCCAATCTCCTCGCCATGCTCGGCAACCCATCTGGTCGCGGCATAAATCTCATTGATCGCCTGGGGATACTGGGCATCTGGCGTGCGCGTGTAATTGACAAAGACCCCTGCAAACCCTGAAAGCACAACGAGATCGCGCACCATGCGCTTGTGCGTCGGATAATCACCCAGCACCCAACCACCACCATGAATAAAGATGAAAACAGGCAATGTGCCTTTAACCCCTTCCGGTCGCACGATGTTGAGCGTAATTGAATAACCGTCAGCAGTAATCGTCTTCTCAGACTCTTCAATGCCTGAAAGGTCTACTGGAACGGAAGCCTGTGCATCCACAAGAACTTGACGTGCTTCGAGTGGAGTGAGTTTCTCCAGCGCCACGCCCCCTGAATTCAGCACGTTCAAAAATTCCTTTGTTCCTTTGGAAAGACGTGGATCATCTGCAACTTCCAAAATTATTGCTGCTTGTGAGTTTACTTGAGCAACCATGATTTTCTCCTGTGATAAGTAGTAAATAATCTGTTGGAATGACACTGTTAAGTGAATTGATTTAACAGTGATGCTTGATCAGCAGTGATTGTGGAATGGCAATCACTTTCTACCGACATCGTTTCCCAGCCAAAACTACTTGCCGCTAGCAGCTAGCTTGGTGTTCTCCGCCAAGTGGATGGTCAGAAAGCGGCGAATATGGTCTGCGATCGCCTTCCCATCTTCTTCCAGAGCAAAATGTCCGGTATCGAGTAGATGAAACTCAACGTCTTTCAAATCACGCTGGTAAGGATAAGCACCGTCGGCAGGAAAAATGTAATCGTTCTTGCCCCAAACAATCAGGGTCGGAGGTTGATATTTACGGAAATACTCCTGCCATTGTGGATAGAGCGGTGGATTCGTACCGTAGCTATACAGCAGCGCTAGTTGAATCTCACCGTTGCCGGGACGATCGAGGAACAGTTGATCCATGTTCCAGGTGTCGGGGCTAATTGCTTCTGGATTGCGAACACCTTTGGTATATTGCCACTTCGTTGCTTCCAGGGTGACAAGGTATTTGAGCTTTTCAGCATTCTCAGACGAACGCTCCTGCCAGTATGCCTTAATGGGTTCCCAGAATTCGCGCAGCCCTTCCTCATAGGCATTACCATTCTGCACAATCAGACTTTGTACTCGTTCTGGATATTTAGCCGCAATCCGATAGCCAATAGGTGCACCATAATCCATCACATAAAGGCTGTACTTTTTGAGATCGATCGCGGCAATGAATTTCTCTACAATCTCAGCCAAGTGATCAAACGTGTAGTCAAATTCATCTACCTTTGGCATCGAACTGTTGCCGTAGCCTGGATAGTCAGGTGCAACAAGATGGAATTTATCAGCAAGCGCAAGTATCAAGTTGCGGAACATATGAGACGAAGTTGGGAAGCCGTGCAATAGCAGAATCGTTGGATTATCACGAGAACCTGCTTCGCGGTAGAAGATATCCAAACCATCGATCGAAACTGTGCGATATGCAGTCATGAGATTACTCCTTCTGAGTGTATAAAAATCAAGTGGCAGCGTTTTGTGACAGGTTAATCTATCTCGCGTCCTGACGACGGAGCTGCTCCTGGAAGTAGTCTCGCCAACTTGCAGGTAACGCTTCTAGTTGAGCAGCACGGTGCAGTAACTCTGGGTTATTTTGCTCACGAACATAAAGCTGAGTGATATCAGCAACTGTGACATTGTTGGTATCCCGGCTCACCAACTCTAGAGTGTCTCCGGCTCCGACTTCGCCCTCTTGCAAAACCCGAAAGTAAAATCCGGTGCGACGACTGGCGAGAAATCGTTTCACCATATCCGATCGCCCAAAGCGAATTCCCAATTTGTAGCAGGGCAGGCGCGGTTGGGTCACCATTAGTTCTACAGCACCGATTTGGAAGCGATCACCAATGTTCAGTTCCTCTTCCTTAAATCCGGTAACTGTGAAATTCTCACCAAAGATCCCTGGTGTTAGCTCTGTATCAGACAATTCACTGCGCCAGTAATCGTAATGCTCGAATGGATAGACATATATGGCTTTGTCTGCTCCACCATGAACGGTGAGATCCGCTTGTCGATCGCCATCCAAGTTGAGTTCACGCACCATTACTCTTGCACTAATTGGCTCTTTGAAAATTCCAGTGCTAACGGTTTTCCCTTTCCAGATTACTTCACGCGGCAGTCCGACGTTGACAGAGACGAGTTGCATGATTAACTCCATTTTGGACTTCAAATCCTTCCAGTTTCTCATGATGAGTTTTGGGGTTGTTGAGTTTTGAGAATGATCCGGTAACACGGAGATATCTTTGAATAAATTTTCCGTGTCTCCATGTTGCTGAACACTAACTAATCCCTACGGGAGATCTCCAGGTGCACCCAGAATTTCGTCGCCAGTTGCGCTAGAGATGCGATTGAACAATTCCAGGTCAAATGCCTCATTCTTGTTTAGCGTCCCTGTTGCTTCAATGAGGCGAGCAAAGCCACTGGGTGAAGTAACGACTAACCCGCAAGCGGGTTTATCGCTGAGTGCAGCAACAACATGGGGTGTGCCGATAGGAATGAAGGCACTTTCACCTGCGCCTAGCACAACCTTATTCTTACCAACCCAGACAGTGAACTCTCCTTCCAGCACATAAAGTTGTTCTGAATAGCGTGTATGGCGATGGGGTGGAGTCTGTGTACCAGGAGGGAAATAGGCCTCAACCAGGTCGTATTTACCATCAGTCGTGGTGTGATCGGCGAGGATGGTAACGTGGGTACCAACAAGCCAGAATGATTGTGTCATGGAAGTACTCCTATTAGTAAATAATTTGTTTCAAGGACGCGGGGACGGGGGGATATAGGGAATTTCTACACAATTTCATATCTCCGCGTCTTTGCGTCCTTCCCTCTCCGCGTCCTTCCCACTTTTCCCCTCTCCGCTTTAATTAAATCTGCTGCCTTCTCACCAATCATGATGGTCGGTGCGTTCGTATTTCCCGTGGTGATTGTTGGCATGATGGAGGCATCAACCACACGAAGACCTTGAACCCCATATACCCGTAGTTCAGGGTCTACCACCGCCATTGAGTCAATCCCCATTTTGCAAGTGCCAACCGGATGCCACACAGTGCTGCAAGTGTCTCGGATGTAAGCTTCGAGAGCTGCATCACTTTGAATATGGGAACCTGGAGCAATTTCTTTGCCACGAAACTCATCGAAGGCATTGCTCTGAAACAATTGGCGCATTAATTTAATTCCCTCAACCAGCTTTTGCACATCGGCTTGATTTTGCAGATAGTTCATCCGAATGGTTGGTGGATCGTTGAGATTAGATGAACGTAAGCTGACGCTGCCAATATTTTGGGGACGGGTCAAAGAAACTGCACCCGTAAATCCAAAATCAGCGGGAGCATAACCAGGTGATAAGAATTGAATGGGACCGAAGAAGAATTGCATATCGGGTGTAGCCTCCAAGTTTCCCTTGCTATGCAAAAATAGTCCGGCTTCGACTCCATTACTGGTGATGGCAGGGTGTACATCCTGAGTGGCTGCTTGAACGACACAAACGAGAATATGATCCTGAAGGTTTTGACCGACCCCCGCTAAATCAACGACGACAGAAATTCCCATCGCTTGCAGATATTCTGCATCCCCAATACCAGAAAGCATCAGCAGCTTAGGCGAATCAAATGCGCCTGCACTTAAAATCACTTCCTGGTTGACTCTGACCTGGTGCAGAGTGCCCTCATGCAAGTATTCCACCCCAACGGCGTGAGTGCCTTCAAACAGCAATCGTGTCACCAATCCCTCCGTCTTTACGGTCAAATTGGGACGATGGAAAATGGGCAGAAGAAAAGCAGTAGCAGCACTATGCCGTTTACCATCCTTGACCGTCAATTGATAGGGTCCCGCCCCTGACTGCTGTATGCCGTTGAAATCAGAATTGTAGCTATATCCCATTGACACACAGGCATCTACAAAGCGTTTAGAGACCACAGCAGGGGTGATCAAATCGGTAACGCTCAGCTCCCCATCAACCCCGTGCAATTCGGATGTGCCTCGTGAGGAGTGCTCCGACTTCTTGAAGTAAGGTAAGACATCCTGATAACTCCATCCGGTATTTCCCAACGACTGCCAGTGATCATAATCGTGAGGATTGCCCCGAACATACATCATGAAATTAATCGAACTGCTGCCCCCCAAAACTTTGCCACGGGAACAAAGCATTTTGCGATCGTTGAGGTATGATTCTGGCTCTGAGAAATAGCCCCAGTCCACCTCCGAGCCTAGTAGGGTAAAGCAGTCCGCCGGGATTTGAATCTCTGGTTTTGAATCCGGGTTGCCCGCTTCGAGGAGTAACACGGTTGTGTCATCGTCTTCTGTCAGACGGTTAGCAACTACGCAGCCTGCTGACCCTGCACCAATCACAATATAGTCATAGTGAGTCATGATATCCTCCTCAGTCAGCTTGTACATCAATCCGAGTTGCGGTCAGCTCGCTACACCTCCCAGTGTTTGCACCCGTTCACCCAGGGCATCAATTAACTCAATTTGTTCCCTGGCATGTTTGTCGAGCAGCAGATGCAGTTGATAAAACGTGTGTCCACGCATCAACCAGTGATGTTTCTTGTAGAGGTGGTAGAGAATGTTTATTGAGATAACCATCAAAAACCTTAATTATTTGCAGCAACAATGGCTGCCATTATTTGCTCAATAATCCAGCGATCGAGATAACGAATTCCATTGATAAATAAAGCGGGTGCAGCCTCCACTCCACTTTGCAGTCCACCTTCGACATCGGCATTGATGCGATCGGCGTACACTCCCCTAGATAAATCCTGCAAAAATTGAGAAATATCAAGTCCTAAACGATTGGCATATTCCACTAGATAGCCATTTCCTAACTCTAGTTGCTGAATGAACAACATCTCATGCATTTGCCAAAACTGCCCTTGAGTCGCAGCGGCTTCCGCAGCTTCGGCTGCTCGTTGAGCATGTGGATGAATTTGTACCTGAGGAAAATGACGGAAG
>JAFAVL010000792.1 GCA_019242465.1 Chroococcidiopsidaceae cyanobacterium CP_BM_RX_35
TAGCCAATCTAAGAGTAGGGTACCTCCCTGACCTCTCCAGCTCAAACTGTCTAGAGTGGCTAGTCCCAAAATGCTAAAGGTGGCGATCGCCGGTATCGTTGGTGACAGGTTAAAAAAAGGTCCCAGGAGACCCAAAACTGTCAGGGAGAAAACAGCGATCGCAATCAAATTCAGGTTAATCTGGCTCATTTGCACATTGCCAGTGAAATTATAAAGCTTTAACGAAGGTGCTAGATTTTTACATTCTCATCATACTCTCATAGCTTCCGCTTAACTTTGTATCTCTGTAAATTGTGCCTTGTCAAGAGCTGACAGCTCGATGCAGTTTTTAGCAGGATGAACAATCGCTCCTAGCCAGTGTGGCAAAATGAAAAGCAGTGATCTAAGTTGATAGGTAATTTTGCTAATGTTGTCGATTTGTGGATAGACTAAGAGTAAAGGAGCAAAATCTAGGAGTAGGCTAGTTTAGTATGACGGTTTTAGTGGCGGTTCGTTGTCCCCATTGCCAAAGTAGCGAAGTAGTTAGGCATGGAAAATTAACCAACAGTAAGCAACGCTTCCGTTGTCTAGAACCGGAATGTCCGTATAAGACTTTTAGCTTAAATCTAGCTTACCCTGGCCGGAATCGAGAGGTGAAGCAGCAAATAGTAGAGATGACACTGAATGGGAGTGGAGTGCGAGATATTGCCAGGATTTTGCATATTAGTACCTCGACAGTCATGAGAGAATTAAAAAACTCGCTCACCTTGAGCGGTGACAAACCAAACTGAAACGAAGCGCGAAAACCTTACTCGTCAGCTCCAACCGGGTTGTTAGCTGTCTGGCGCTGGGCGATCTGCATCAATAGGCGCAACGCTTCATTTACAACATCTTCGTTTGGAAATGCCTGAGCTACATCAGGAGCTAGAAGAACAAGATTGGTTCCTGCTCGATAGCGCTCTACATACTTCCCCTTAACTCCTCCCGCTAACTGAGAAAAGTCATATTCAGGTCGTAATTCGTCGTCCATCTCATTTTCAACTTCCTTCTTCATAGAATCTCCGTTCCTGAGGAGTAGCTTTTCGGGCGCTAATGATACGTACTTTTTCTCCTCGGTCGGTGTGAGATACGATCAAAAGCTGTCCAAACCTAGATACACCAATGATAACGTAGCGACTCTCGCCATCCGCTTCACCCGACGCTAGTAACATTTCATTCTCAACTAGCCAACTCGATGTGGTTGGCGTGCAAGCGGATTGTTATGCCGCTAGGTGCTCGAGGCAGTGGTTGAAAGGTTATTTATTAGTTGTAAATGTTTCAGGGATTCATTAGTGAGAATTGAAGACAATGCAATTTAGGAATAATCAGAACATCCCCAATTAATGACGATGTTCTCGATAGAGACGCAAGCCAAATTCACCTGCGCGGGTGGCTTGACAAGCGCGAACATCATCTTGGATCTGAGTTGGGGCTAACTCGATCGGTGAAGGTGGAATGTGATGCTCCGGCGGCTGGAGAATTGGCGCTGCTAAGGCGGCAAATGTTAGGTCGATCGCCGAAAATTGATCGCCTAATAAATATTTACGTCCGTCGCCTAAAATTTGACTAACGAGATCGAATACTCCCTCGATTTCTCGATATGATTCTCTCGTTGATGTTTCGGTAATCTGAAATCGTTTGCGCACGATCGACTTCACTTGTGGAAATACGATCGGAAATAAAAGCTTTTGCCAAGTGGGTACGCCCTGAGTCCATTTTGGATAAATTAGCTCTGGGGTGAGAATCGCTGAGTAGCCCCAGCGACGGGTGTTTACACCTAAGTTGTCATTAAATAATGTTTCTAGTTCTGTACCGAACACATGGAGTTCTGGCTCAGCAGGATACAATTTTCCAGGCTGGAGAGTATCTAAATATCGCAAAATCTCTGTCGAGTCACGGATGATTTGTGTATCTGCAACTAAAATGGGTAAGCTAGTTCCACTATATTTCTTCGCAGCGATCTGATGGAATGGTGGCATATGTGCAAATTCTTGAAAGGGGATTTGTAAGTATTCCAATGCCCAACGCGCTTTCTCACAATAGTGACTAACGGGAATCGTTATCAAACGCAACTTAGTTGACATTAATCTCACCCCAATTTGCGACTAAATTAATTTAAAGCTAAGGCACCATGTTATGGATAATCATGGATAGCTGCAACCGTTACATTTTCGTAATAGACTAAGGTGCCGCATAACGTTCCGCTTCAGCCACCGCTAATGGCACTGCTGAATGAGCAAGAGTAACCCAACTGTTAGTGGCAAACTTGTCGGCTGGGGAAAGAGTTTAGGTGATGCCGCAGCTAAAACGACTATAAGTGAAGCAGCGAAAGAGGTTTTTAAGTTGGCACTAAGATTATCAGGTATTCCACTGCCATGAGGTACTAGTTCCCCTCAGTATAGGATTATTGCCGTAACCCTGTATCACTCAATTCCCATACTCCCGACCACACCCATATTGAGTTGAGACCCGATTGAAGTGCGATCCGCCACCTATCCCCTGTCTCTCAGTTATGGGTGACCAGGGATTTGAAGCCTGAACACTACCGGATTAAGAGTCCGCTGCTCTGCCGCCCTTGCTAGTCACCCCAAAACTGGTCTTTTACTCAGTTTAGCAACTCCAAATATCTCTTTTTCACTTCCAATTAAGATAAGACACTTGGTGACTTGCATCGGATAACTACCCTGGGCAATAAAGAGGTGGCTAATGCAGGAATTTGAGACGATTCTACTCTTGCTTTCACTTTGAGAGGATGTTTGGAAAGTATAAAATCGAACTTCTAGGTGTCTGGATTACAGAAGTGATGGCTCGAAAACTTTATCAAACCGACCTGAAGGACCAGCAATGGCACATCCAAGAAACCACTCATTCCCCTACCCAAACCTAGTGGGCGTCCTCGCACAGTTAACATCCGTTTAACTTAGTATCTCTGTAAATTGTGCCTTGTCAAGAGCTGACAGCTCGATGCAGTTTTTAGCAGGATGAACAATCGATCCTAGCCAGTGTGGCAAAATGAAAAGCAGTGATCTAAGTTGATAGGTAATTCTGTGAGTCCAACTGCGCCTTTGTCTGTCCGCCGCGTTGTATTTCCCTTCACTGCCATTGTGGGTCAGGAAGAGATGAAACTGGCATTACTGTTGAACGCTATCGAGCCTAAAATTGGTGGCGTGATGATTATGGGTGATCGCGGCACTGGCAAATCTACAACAATTCGGGCACTAGCTGACCTCCTGCCAGAAATAGAAGTTGTTGCTGACGACCCCTTCAACAGCCATCCCAGTGAGCCTGATCTAATGAGTGATGCTGTTCGGCAGCAGTTGGAACAACAGCAAGAAATTCCTATTGCCAAGAAAAAAGTGCCCATGGTTGATCTGCCGCTAGGAGCTACAGAGGACCGGGTATGCGGCACCATTGATATTGAAAAAGCCCTCTCCCAGGGAGTCAGAGCCTTTGAACCAGGACTACTCGCCAAAGCCAATCGCGGCATCCTTTATGTAGATGAAGTCAACCTGCTAGATGACCATCTGGTAGATGTCCTACTTGATTCAGCCGCCAGTGGCTGGAACACAGTTGAACGGGAAGGCATTTCTGTCCGCCATCCGGCTCGTTTCGTTCTCGTTGGTTCTGGCAACCCTGAAGAAGGAGAGCTGCGACCTCAGTTACTCGATCGTTTTGGCATGCATGCCGAAGTCCGTACTGTTAAGGAACCTGCTTTGCGAGTCCAGATTGTTGAGCAACGGGCAGAATTTGACCAGAACCCCCTCAACTTCCTTGAAAAATATCAGCTACAGCAAAATCAATTGCAACAACGCTTGGTAAGCGCTCAACAGCTTCTTCCTACAGTAGAAATTGATTATGACCTCAGAGTCAAAATCGCTGAAGCTTGCTCTGCGCTTGACGTTGATGGCTTACGAGGTGATATTGTGACCAATCGGGCAGCAACAGCCCTAGCAGCATTTGAAGGTCGTAATTCAGTGACGATTGATGATATTCGTCGCGTCATGACTTTGTGTCTGCGGCATCGACTACGTAAAGACCCACTAGAGTCAATTGATTCTGGATACAAAGTCGAAAAAACCTTTAACCACGTGTTTGGTATTGAAACACCTTCAGACGCGGACTCAGCTGTTGCCCAAGTTAATGGTATGAGTAAGCCGAGTTTCCGTGATCGCTAAACTGTTCGCCACCCTCTTTCTATGTGAACATGAGACTTTGGCAATTCTGGATGAATACCTTAATTTTATCTAGTCAGCAGAACCCGCCCCGGTTCATAGAACTGCTGATGTTGTTATTGGCAATGGTTCTACTGGGAATTTGGCAAATTCTCCCCAACTGGCCTTACTTAGTGCTGAGCCTCAGCTATGTCGTTGGGGCATCTATTTCAATTCTGATACGAGAAACATGTTTGCCGTCACCTCAGCCACGAGTGACGCAGATGACAGCAGTCTTATTATTAATCATTAGTATCTATGGTTTTACCGTGCTGATTTAGCAGTCTCCCAACTGCCCTATCACTATCAACATGCCTTAAGACAGGTGCTTATAGGACAATAAAAACGTAAACAGTTCAGGAGAGCCTAGTTTGATCCCCTCCTTTCTACCCGAGGCGTATAACAGAAACTATCTTAGTTAGTAGGTAATGTCATAACCAGACAGTTTTGTATTCTAGGTAACACATTTAACCTAAGTTTTGAGGAATGCTACCATGACAGCAACGCTATCAGCGCCCCAATCCATCGAGTCTTTGTTGGGTCAAGAAGCAGAAAACCTACTCACACATAAGGCAAAAGTTTCTAAAGATTTACTGCATCTACCGGGTTCTGACTTTGTAGACAGAATTTTTGCCTTAAGCGATCGCTCCCCCCAAGTGCTGCGCAGTCTTCAGCAGTTGTATTCCTTTGGTCGTCTTGCCAATACTGGCTATCTTTCCATCCTGCCCGTAGACCAAGGAATTGAACACTCAGCTGGGGCTTCCTTCGCACCCAACCCGATCTACTTTGATGCCGAAAACATCATCAAACTAGCAATTGAAGCAGGCTGCAACGCCGTTGCCACCACGCTAGGAGTCTTGGGTATCGTTTCACGCAAATATTGCCACAAAATCCCATTCATTGCGAAAATCAATCACAACGAACTGCTAACTTTCCCTAATCAATACGACCAAGTCATGTTTGCCTCTGTGGAGCAAGCCTGGGATTTAGGGGCTGTTGCTGTAGGAGCAACAATTTACTTTGGCTCAGAGCAATCAACCCGGCAGATTCAGGAAGTCAGCCAAGCTTTTGCTCTCGCCCATGAACTTGGCATGGCAACGATTCTTTGGTGTTATCTGCGGAATAACGCTTTCAAGCAAGATAAGGACTATCACCTGGCGGCTGATCTGACGGGGCAGGCGAATCACTTAGGTGTCACAATTGAAGCCGACATCATTAAGCAGAAGCTGCCAGAATATAACCATGGCTATGAAGCGGTTGCTAAGGCCACTGGCAAAAGCTATGGCAAAACCAATGACCGAGTTTACACTGATTTAACCACCGATCACCCCATCGACCTAACCCGCTACCAGGTCCTAAATTGTTACTGTGGGCGTGCTGGGTTGATTAACTCCGGTGGGGCTTCTGGTAAGAATGACTTTGCCGAGGCGATTCGCACCGCTGTGATTAATAAACGGGCTGGCGGGACTGGACTGATCTCTGGTCGCAAAACCTTCCAGCGACCGATGGAAGAAGGAGTAAAGCTATTTCATGCTATTCAGGATGTTTATTTGTCACCTGATGTAACTATTGCCTGATCAAGGGAGTAGGGGAGAAAGAGTTGTTCTCCCCCTGCTACATAGTCCTATGCTGTGTTCAGCCTCTAAACTTCTTAGCCAAACTTCTTGAAGTAGTTCAGTCGCCTTCTCAACACATAAGGGTCAGCTGAAAATATAACCTCGTGTAACATTATTGGCTACGAGACAAGTTGGCGCTAAGTGGTGTAAGTAAACACTCCAGATGTTGATGGTCTGAGATATCCTAGATAGATTAAAAGTTCGCCGGATAAAGTGAACATGAAGCTGGCAGCACGAGTTGTTCAGGTCCCCCCTTCCATGACGTTGGCGATCGCGGCTAAAGCCAAGGCGATGAGGGCAGAGGGCATAGAAGTGTGTAATTTCAGCGCTGGGGAACCAGATTTCGACACTCCAGCGCATATTAAAGCCGCAGCTAAGCGGGCACTTGATGAGGGTAAGACTAGATATGGTCCAGCGGCTGGGGAGCCGAAATTAAGGGAAGCGATTGCAAAGAAGCTACAAACCGACAACGCTCTCTTCTACGCAGCGGAAAATATCATTGTCACCAACGGCGGCAAGCATTCGTTGTTCAATTTGATATTGGCTTTAGTTGAACCGGGCGATGAAGTTATCATCCCTGCTCCATACTGGGTGAGTTATCCAGAAATGGTGAAGCTAGCTAGTGGCGTGCCAACAATCGTCCAGACAGATGCCGCTACTAGCTATAAAATCACTCCTGACCAGCTGGCAAGTGCGGTTACACCTAAGACAAAGCTTTTCATCCTTAACTCTCCCTCTAATCCTACAGGCGTCGTCTATACTCCAGAGGAAATCCAGGCAATAGCAAAAGTTATTGTCGAAAAGGACATTCTCGTTGTTTCTGACGAAATTTACGAGAAAATCCTCTACGACGGAGCTAAACATATCAGTATTGGTTCGCTGGGACCAGAAATTTTTGCCCGGACTATCATCAGTAGTGGGTTTGCCAAAGCCTATTCCATGACAGGTTGGCGTGTAGGCTATTTGGCAGGACCAACTGAGCTAATTAAAGCAACTGCTACTATTCAAGGTCACAGTACCTCAAACGTTTGTACCTTTGCCCAATACGGCGCGATCGCGGCTTTAGAAAGTTCTCAAGATTGCGTCGAACAGATGCGTCAAGCCTTTGCAGAGCGGCGGCAAGTGCTGCTTGACAGTCTCAACACTATCCCAGGTTTGGGTTGTGCACCTCCTGATGGGGCTTTCTACATGTTTATTAATATCGGCAAAACTGGAATGACATCGCTAGAATTCTGTGACGAGTTACTAGAAACTCAGCATGTTGCTACGATTCCGGGCATTGCTTTTGGTGCTAATGACCACATTCGCCTTTCCTACGCCACGGATATGACCTCAATTAAGAAAGGTGTGGAACGGCTAGATAAATTTGTGCGTTCGCGGCTTTAAACTATGCGGGCAATGATTTTAGAGCAACCAGGTCAACCCCTGCGGTTAGCTAATTTACCAGTGCCAACTCCCCAACTGGGGCAGGTACTACTCCGCGTCCACGCCTGTGGTATCTGCCGGACAGATCTGCATATAGTGGATGGAGAGCTAACGCAGCCAAAACTCCCCCTAGTCCCTGGTCATCAAATTGTTGGTACTGTTGAGGCAATTGGCGATCACGTGGAGCAATTTACCGTCGGCGATCGCGTTGGCGTCCCTTGGCTGGGTTACACTTGCAATCATTGTCGCTACTGTTTGAGCAGTCGTGAAAATCTGTGTGACTATGCTCAGTTCACTGGCTACCAAATTAACGGCGGCTATGCTGAGTATACAGTTGCCGATGAGCGTTTCTGCTTTCCCATCCCAGACGACTACCCCGATTTGCAAGCTGCCCCCTTGTTGTGTGCTGGACTCATCGGCTATCGTTCTTACCGAATGGTTGGTGACGTAGAACGAATAGGTTTTTATGGATTTGGTTCTGCTGCTCACATTCTGATTCAAGTTGCACGTTATCAAGGGCGACAAGTGTATGCCTTCACCCGCCCTGGCGATCAGGAGGGACAACAATTTGCTCGTCAACTTGGTGCTGTGTGGGCTGGAGGTTCTGACGAGTTACCACCAGAGCTGTTAGATGCGGCAATTCTGTTTGCACCTTCCGGCAAGCTTGTTCCGACAGCCCTGAGAGCGGTGGCGAAAGGGGGTGTTGTTGTCTGTGCCGAGATTCATATGAGTGACATTCCTTCATTTCCCTACGAAATTTTGTGGGAAGAGCGAGTTCTACGCTCCGTTGCCAATCTCACTCGTCGAGATGGGGTAGAGTTTTTGACATTAGCTCCCAAAATTCCGATTCGCACAGAGGTAGAGGCTTTTCCTTTCACCGATGCCAACGCTGCCCTCGATGCTGTGCGTAGTAGCAAGATTAATGGCGCAGCTGTTTTAGTAGTTGATGGTAATGGGTAAAAAAACTCGCGGAACTATCGCTGCTGGAAATCGCAGAACGACTGAGGCAGGAATTGAAATCTTCCGGTTAGGCGGTAATGCTTTTGATGCAGCGGTAGCAGCTGTCTTAGCTTCCTTTGTAGCTGAATCAACGCTCTCCTCTGCTGCTGGTGGAGGATTCCTTTTAGCCCATACCAAAGATAACCAAAATATTTTATTTGACTTTTTTTCTCAAACTCCGCGCTGCAAGAGAACTAAGGGCAAGCTCAAGGCAACGCCTATGGCAGCTCCGGCAACTCAAGGCAACGCCTGTGAAAGCTCTGGCGACTCAAGAGCGCAAGCTCAAGAGCGCGAACTCAATTTCTATCCAATCTTAGTTAATTTTGGTGATGCGATACAGGAATTTCATATTGGTCTAGGCTCAATGGCAGTACCGGGAAATATCGGTGGGCTTTTTCATGTTCAGAAAAGGCTGGGTAGATTACCCTTTAGAGTTGTTGCCGAACCAGCAATCTGCTATGCCATAGATGGTATAGAAATAGATGATTTTCAATATTACTGCTTAACGCTTCTCAAAGAGATTTTAACGTTCTCTAAAGAGGGACGCCAGGTATATGCACCCGCTGGAGAACTACTCCGACCTGGAGAAGCTTTGTATATGAGAGATTTTGCCAATACTTTAGCTTATTTGGCTGAACAGGGGCCAAGAGAATTTTATGAAGGAGAGATCGCCCAGAAATTAGTGAAAGATTGTCAAGATCATGGAGGTTATCTAACAATGGATGACCTCAAAAACTATCAAGTTATAGAGAGGGAACCACTGATTGTAAACTATCGTGGTAATACATTCTTAACTAATCCTCCACCCAGTTCTGGCGGCATACTCATTACTTTTGCTTTAGAGCTATTATCAAAAGTTAATTTAGCTGACATGGGCTTTGGCACCCCGCATCATTTGCAAACCTTAGCTCAAGTGATGTACTTAACGAACGAAGCGAGGAAAGATGGATACGATACGAATCTTTATCAAAAAGATGTTGCTAAGAGATTTTTATCAACTGAGCATCTTACTCAATATGAGCAGCAATTAATAAAAACAGTAAATAAATGGGGAAGCACTACCCATATCAGTGTCATCGATGATGAAGGTAATGCCGCTAGTGTGACGACAACTCATGGTGAAGGATCTTCATACATCATTCCGGGAACGGGCATAATGGTCAATAATATGCTCGGAGAAGCAGATTTGAATCCTAATGGGTTCCATCTGTGGCAAGAGGACGTGCGGATTTCTTCAATGATGGCACCGACTATTGTGCTGAAAGATAGTCAACCAGAAATTGTGCTAGGTTCTGGTGGCTCTAATCGAATCAGGACAGCAATTTTACAAGTTATTTCTAATATAATTGATTTTAAGATGCCAGTTGATGTAGCGGTGAATAGTCCCCGAATCCACTGGGAAAATAATGTGTTTAATTTAGAACCAGGATTTAGTGAGGAGGCAATACAAGAAATGGTCAGTTCTCACAGTCAAATGATTTTATGGAATAAGAAGAATATGTTTTTTGGTGGTGTGCATACTGTAATGGAGAATGCAGAAGGCTCGATTTCCGGTGCTGGCGATCGCCGTAGAAATGGGGCAGTTGCGCAGGCGTAAGCTACGCAGATGTTACCCTTGCCCCATCATTTATCTACAACTGCAGTGCCTTTAGCTATTTGTCCAAAGCCCAAATGAAAGCATTGAATAGCTAGAAACTTCCAGGATTATCATCTAACGCGAGCAAGAAGTTAATGAGGTCAGTCTGCTGAGCCGCAGTGAAGCTAGCAGTCTGATCCACATAAAATTCATGACCAGTCCCATCAAGGTTACTGCGCACTAGGGCTGGGTTTGCCTTGTTAGCATCAATCACTAGCGCACGTAGTTGACGATCAACAAGAGCACGTAAGCTGTTAGCGCTGTCCGCAGGTATACCTTGGCTGAGGGTACCAGTCAGTCCTAAGCCATTGGGGTCAACAACAGTAAAACTGCCATCACGCCTAACCTTAAGGGCGCCTTTCCGCACCGATACCCCGCTGTCATGTAGATATGGCGCACTTAGATAGAGCCCACGTAAGGAAATGGTCTTATAGCCACCATCAGGCAGAATACCATTTGGTAGAGTCGTGGGGTTGGTACTGATACCATCCGTCGGCACATTCAACACTTCGGCTTCAGCCGTAGTAGGAACAGGAGTGTTAAAGGTATAGAGCTGAGGTGGCACAAGCAATTTGTTCAGGGCGAGGCGAGACTTAGCGCGAGCCGGGTTGCTACCTACTTCAGCAATGGGGTGAATCAAGTTATCGGTAAAGAAAGGCGGAATG
>JAFAVL010000840.1 GCA_019242465.1 Chroococcidiopsidaceae cyanobacterium CP_BM_RX_35
CAATTATTGGCACTGGAATTGGTGGACTCAAGGTACTCGAAGATCAACAGGAAGTCTATCTCACTCGGGGTCCGGACCGAGTCAGTCCTTTTTTTGTTCCGATGATGATTGCTAACATGGCTGCTGGGCTGACAGCCATCCACACAGGAGCTAAGGGACCATCATCCTGTACTGTCACTGCCTGTGCCGCAGGCTCTAATGCCGTGGGTGAGGCTTTTCGTTTAATTCGACATGGTTATGCTCAGGCAATGATCTGTGGCGGCACGGAAGCGACTATTACTCCTCTATGTGTAGCAGGATTTGCTGCTGCTAGGGCTCTATCAACTCGTAACCATGAGCCCACACGTGCTTCTCGCCCCTTTGCTCGCGATCGGGACGGGTTTGTGATGGGAGAGGGTGCTGGAATTCTTGTACTAGAAGAGCTAGAACAGGCCCAGAGCCGCCAAGCCCATATTTATGCAGAAATCGTGGGTTATGGCATGACCTGTGACGGTTACCACATCACAACTCCTATGCCTGGAGGTAGAGGGGCTGCTAGAGCTATGGAATTAGCGCTAAAAGATGCTGGCTTGTTTCCTAACCAGGTTAGCTACATCAACGCTCACGGTACCAGCACACTTGCCAATGATGTCACTGAAACTCTTGCAGTCAAACAAGCATTAGGAAACCATGCGGCTCAAGTCGCCATCAGTGCCACAAAATCTATGACTGGTCATCTTTTAGGAGGCTCTGGCGGCATTGAAGCTGTAGCGACGGCGATGACAGTAGCAACAGACCAGATTCCACCCACTATCAATTTGGAAGACCCTGATCCAACTTGCGATCTAGATTATGTCCCGAAGCTGTGCCGCAGGCAACGGGTGGAAGTTGCTTTATCTAATTCCTTTGGTTTCGGCGGTCACAATGTCACTCTGACTTTTAAAAAGTTTGAGGGTTAATTAGATTTTACTAGCAAGATTTTGGGTCAGAAAAATAGCAATACTACAGGAGGTATTTGTGAACAAGCAGGAAGTGCTGGAAAAGGTAAAAGTCATCGTTGCTGACCAGCTAGGAGTTGAGCCAGAGCAAGTCACTCCAGAAGCCAATTTTGCCAATGACTTAGGGGCAGATTCCCTAGATACAGTTGAGCTAGTTATGGCTATGGAAGAAGCTTTCAAAGTTGAAATTCCTGACGATGAAGCAGAAAAAATTGTGATGGTGCAGCAGGCTGTTGACTATATTAGTCAGTTCGCAAGTTAGATTATTTACATTACAAAACAATGGAGTCACTCGGAAGACAAGGAATGGTTGTAACGGGAACTGGTTCTGCAGTTCCTACCGCTTACTTGGATAACCATCAGCTGAGTCAAGTGGTGGATACATCCGATGAGTGGATTACAGCTCGCACGGGAATTTGCCGCCGCCACTTGCTGCCGCACTCCCATCAGCTAACAACCATTGCAACTCAAGCTGCTCGCAAAGCGATCGCAATGGCTGGTTTGGCTCCAGCACAGCTAGATTTGATTGTTTTGACCACGTCTACCCCTGATGATTTGTTTGGTAGTGCAAGTTTAATTCAAGCGCAAGTAGGAGCTTCCCAAGCTGTAGCTTTTGATTTAACTGCGGCTTGCTCTGGTTTTGTCTTTGGCTTGGTAACTGCTACCCAGTTTTTGCGCACTGGTGCTTACCGAAATGTCCTGCTTGTCGGAGCAGACGCACTCTCGCGTTGGGTAGATTGGTCTGACCGCAGTACCTGCATTCTTTTTGGTGATGCAGCCGCAGCGGTAGTCCTGCAAGCAAGTGAACGTGACCATCTACTTGGTTTTCAACTTCAGACTGATGGCACACAGCAACAACACCTGAATTTGGGTTATCAGCCTCAAGCTCATACTTTGGTCGATCACGTCTGCGTTGATCGAGGTCAGTATCGCACCGTCGAGATGAATGGGCAAGAGATTTACCGCTTTGCCGTTCGCCGAGTCCCTGAAGTGATCGAAAAAGCTCTTTTCCGGGCAGAACTAACTACAGATCAGGTTGATTGGCTGTTGATTCATCAAGCCAATCAACGGATTATTAATGCAGTGGCTGAGCGTTTAGGGCTACCTGAAAAGAAGGTCATTAGCAATATCGCTAATTACGGAAACACCTCCGCTGCCTCCATTCCCCTCGCCTTAGATGAAGCCGTTCGCCAAGGTCAAATCCAGCCTGGCGACATTATTGCTACAGCTGGGTTTGGCGCAGGTCTTTCTTGGGGAGCTGCCATTATTGAATGGGGGCGAAGAGATATTGATTTTTAGTCCCCCTCCACCAAGAGAAGTTCTATGTTTGAGTGTTCACCAAGAAGCGTCACCAGCCAGTCGAAGACGGTAGGTCCTTGCTCCCGCAATGCCGCCCGTAAAGCCCACGCCGTTTTAATCAGTACCGTGGGGTGACAATCGCGAAGTTGTAATGTTAACTGCCGGACTGTCTCGGTGTAACCCAACTGTTTGCGTGAGCGTTCGGCGTGCCGCCAGACCAGCCGAAACTCGTCCGGCATTTGCCCAAAGCTATTATGCAGCATGTCGTTGAGCGCATTAAGATTCTCTCCCCAGGGCTTACCGCCGACGAACACCCGCCCGACCTCAGCATAAAATTCTTCAAGCGTATCGAACTGCTTCCCGTCTAGCACATACTCCAGCTGCAAACTCCCCTCCAACCAATCTGCTTCGTGCCTAAATATATAATTATGCTGCTTAGAGCGGATTAACTACCTGAAGCCAAATCGAACTGACACTCATCTAGTTCCTGAAACTTCAGGTCGCGTTAATTTGACAGTGTCCCTCAAAAATATTTATCCAAATGCTTGTACCGATGCTAGCAGCCCAAACAGCAACTCAGAATCTCATCAAGCCTCTTGGTCACCATGAGTTGCTCCTCTTGCTACTGCAACTGTCGCTGTTGCTTTTTGTCTCGCGGGGTTTAGGTGAGTTACTGCGTCGCCTTAACTTGCCGCTTGTTGTGGGAGAACTGCTAGCTGGTGTATTGCTAGGACCTTCTTTATTTGGCTGGATCTTCCCCCAGCTGCAAGCGTACATATTTCCTAAAAGTCAAGTTCAGTCTGATTTACTCTCCGCAGTTTCCTGGTTGGGAGTACTATTTTTGCTGATCGTTACCGGACTGGAGACAGATCTCAACTTGATTCTCCGTAAGGGAAAAACGGCGCTCTTGATTTCCTTGGGCGGAATAACTATTCCCTTTGCTACAGGGTTTTGTCTTGGTTGGCTACTGCCAGCCAGTTTTCTAGCCGATCCAGCTAAGCGTCTCGTCTTCAGTTTATTTATTGCTACAGCAATGAGCATTTCGGCTGTTCCGGTCATTGCCAAGGTGCTGATGGACTTGAAGCTTATCCGTCGTGACATTGGTCAAATCACTCTAGCTGCTGGGATGACTGACGACACCGTCGGTTGGATTCTACTCTCTGTGGTAGCAGGTCTAGCCAGCAGTGGCAAATTTGACTTCGCCACGATTCTCCGTGCGGCGGGGGGAGCTGTACTATTTTTGACGTTTGCCTTCACAGTTGGTCGGACTGTGGTGAATCAGATTTTGCGCTGGGTAGACGATTATATCGGTGGAGCAACAGCTAGTTTATCAGCTGTGTTAATCCTTTCTTTAGGTGCGGCAGCGTTCACCCACAATTTGGGTATTGAAGCTGCCTTAGGTGCATTTGTGTTTGGAATTTTGGCAGGTCAGTCCCGCCGCTTTAGCCGTGAAGCTGGACATACCCTAGAAGTTATTACAGCTGGCTTTTTAGCGCCTATTTTCTTTGCTACCGCTGGCTTGAAAGTTAATCTGCTGCAATTGTTGGTGCCGCAGACATTTATGATTGCTCTGCTGGTTCTAGCTGTTGCCTGCATCGGCAAGTTCGCTGGGGCTTACCTTGGAGCGCGATTGGGTGGCTTAGGCCATTGGGAAAGTCTGGCAATGGGTTCGGGAATGAACGCACGCGGCGCAATGGAGATCATTGTAGCGACTATTGGTCTCTCGTTGGGGGTACTGAACCAGCAGATGTACTCAATTGTGGTGATGGTAGCAATCGTTACTTCGATAATGGCTCCAGTACTGTTACGCTTGACGCTGTCAAAAGTAGTAATGGGTGAAGAAGAAGCTCGCCGTTTGGAGCAGGAAGAGCAAGCTAGTCGTAGCTTTATCAAGAATGTTCACCGGATTCTGATGCCAACTAGGGGTGGAGCAAACGTGCAATTGGCAGCTCAGTTAGTCAGCCACATTGCTCATCAAAACGATGTAGAAGTGACAGCTCTATTTGCTCTGAGTGACAAGAAACCCAGGCAGCAAGTAGCTAACACGGCAACAATTAAGGACAATTCAGCTGAGGCTGCTTTAGGAGCCGTGACAGCAGAAATGCAGCTACCAGCAGGCATGAGTTTACAGACCAAAGTAGAGTCTGGGTCAAGTAAAGCTGAGGTAATTCTCAAAGAAGCTAGCAAAGGTTATGACTTGATTGTGCTAGGGGCAACAGAACAAAAGCGTTCTAGCAGGGCACTTTTCAACTTGCTGGTCGATCGAGTGGTTCAAGAGGCTCCGTGCGCAACTATGGTAGTGAAGTCACACTTGCCATCACCTCAAAACAAGTTTCACCTTTCCATTGCTCAGCAACCAATTCATCATATTTTGGTGCCAACGGTTGGTTCAGAGTATAGTAAGCACGCAGTCGAGGTAGCGAGTACAATTGCTGCTCATACTAAGGCTTTGGTTACACTAATCAATGTGCTTAACCTGCCTCAGATGGAGTATATCCTCTTTGAGGAGCGGACACTGGACTCAGCGAGAGACATTGCTCAGCAGATCGTCGAGCAGCAGGCAGAAATTGGACGTAGCCTCGGTGCCAATATTCAAACCCGCGTTTTACAAGGAACCAGTCCAGAGCGGGAAATCTTAAAATTTGCCCGCGTTCAGCAAGTGGATCTGATTCTTTTAGGTAGCAATATCCGGATGGTTACAGGTCGAGTGTTCTTTGGTCATCGCGTTGATGCAATTCTCAGCCGAGCAGAGTGCCCTGTTGCCGTTGTCAGTTCAACATAACTACTGCCGCAACTTACCTACACACAATATCTGTCTAATTCCTAACACGAAAGCGGTAATCAAAATTTTAAGAAAGTTATTGCGGTCGGGTGATGCTCTGGTCACCTTTTATCCAGACGCTAGCTTATCTGCGATTCGGGTTGTCTCCGGTAACCTGTATTTTGGCGTACACTGCAACACATACTCAATTGCTGTTGCCAAACTCACACGATGACCACTAGAAATATAGAGGGGCTTAGTTTTAGGGCGTGTCCGTAGCACTACCCCAATCGTATCACCCCGATCGACAAGCGGTTGCCAACTGCCCCGTTGCTCTGGGACTTCCTCATGCTTACCAATTAGTAAAGACTTAGCTACACCAATAGTGGGTATATCAATAATGACACCCAGGTGACAAGCTATTCCAAACCGACGAGGATGGGCTATCCCCTGACCATCACATAAGATTAAGTTTGGAATCAGATTCACCTTTTCTAAAGCATCTAGTACAGCCGGAATTTCCCGGAATGACAGGAAACCCGGTACGTAAGGAAATGAAGTAGGACGGCGGGCGATCGCTGACTCTTGCAGCTGCAAATCTGGAAAACTCAGTACTGCTACAGCAGCACGGCTAATAGTACCGGATTCCTCAAAGCCCATGTCAACCCCAGCTACATACTGTACGCCTTCCAGTTGATCTGTAGTGATCACCTCAGCTCTTAGCTGTTGTTGGATGGCGATCGCCTCTGCCACTGTTGAGGGCCAAGTGTGACGTTGATAAATCTTCATCTTACTGACGCGTAAGCAGGTAACAAAGCATCCAAAAAATTATCAATACTACTATTAGATAAATCTGGTAGAGACAGCGCTCTTTCCACTTGAGTAAAGTCTCGCTGCATTGATCGACTATAGGTGGGATCGTAGTGGCACTCTAGCATGTCCTTGACAAAAACCTCCCACTGCCCAGAATCAATCATCTGATACCACTGATGTAATTTCTGCCAACCGTAGCGCGATTTAAGTAGCTCAAGCTTTGCTTTTAAGGCACTACTGTAAGTCATGAGGTGTGGATATTCTTGCAAGAGAAACTGGACTCTAGCAGCGATGGGTAACTGAACTTCTACACAGCTAGCCTGTTTCATCTTCTGCCAGAGCGGCTGCGGCAGATAAACTTGCCCAATTTTGTTACTTTCTGATTCCACCCAGACTAGCAAAGAAGGGTCAAAGCTTCGCATTTGCTTTACTAGTAAAGATTCAAAGTATTTTTGCGAAGGTTGGGACAAAGGTTGATCCTCCCATTCTTGACCCAGTAGAGAGCCGCGATGGTTAGCCAAAGCTTCTAAATCTAGGGCTTGGACTCCTCGCTGACTCATCTGCCGTAAAATATACGTTTTGCCACTACCAGTTAGACCACACAGTACTCTGTAGGTAAACTGTTCCGACAATTGTTGTAATTGGTCGCGCACATAAGCTCGATAGGTCTTATAGCCACCTTCAATTACAGTGACTCGCCAACCAATTTGTGTCAACACCGTAGCCAGACTATTAGAGCGCTGCCCACCACGCCAGCAGTACACCAAGGGCCGATAATCCTTCGCTTTTGCAGCAAAATGTTCAATTAGATGCTGAGAGATATTCTTAGCTACCAGAGCAGCGCCAGTTTTGCGGGCAGTGAAGGGGCATTGTTTGTAGATTGTCCCCACCTCGGCGCGTTCAGCATCGTCCAGCACTGGTAGGTTAATCGCTCCTGGAATATGGTCTTCCGTAAATTCGCTCCTTGAACGAACATCAATAATTTCGCTGTAGGTTTCTGCCCAGGGCTGCTGGGTATACATAGGGGAAAGCGGCATGACAATATCTCCATGTTTTTTGATCTTGCCACGCTCACGACTTGGGTGGTAAGTAAGACTGTCTGATACCACCTGCTCAGCCTTATTTTTCCTGTCAAAAGCAATTTTCACTAAGAAGCGCTACCCTATGGGCAGACATGCGACATCTGAGTAGGCGTACAAGATTAGGAAAGTACTCTTTGAACTGCTAGAGGACAAGAGCATGACAAGAAAAACAACACGGCGTACTTTTCTGGCGACTAGTGCCGCTGTGGCTGGCGGCATTGCAGCAGGAGCTGCAGCGCAACAGAACCTAACTAGCACAGCTACAATAACGGCAACGATGCCGGAACGAGTGCTAGGACGTACAGGAGTAAAGTTACCTATCTTCGGATTAGGGGGAGCAGGTCAAACGCCGTTGTCTTGGGATGGTGCTGAAAAAGATGCTGTAGCGATTATCCAACGAGCATTGGAGCTTGGCATTCGTTACTTTGACACAGCTGCCAGTTACGGACCAAGTGAAGATTACTTAGGTAAAGTACTACCGCCGCATCGCTCACAGCTATTTCTAGCTAGTAAGACAGCTTTTCGAGATCGAGATGGTGCGTGGCGAGAATTGGAGCGATCGCTGACTCGCCTAAAAACGAGTTATCTAGATCTGTGGCAACTGCACCGCGTTTCTTTTGGACACGAACTAGATACTATTTTCGGTAAAGACGGAGCGGTAAATGCTTTAGAAGAAGCAATGCAGCAGAAGCTTGTACGCTTTACTGGTATTACAGGTCATCACGACCCCACAATTATTGCCCAAGGTTTACGTCGATACCCATTTCACACCGCCCTCATTCCGGTTAATGCCGCAGACAAACATCATCCACACCCCTTCATCCCTGTCGTACTGCCAGTTGCTCAGCAGCAAAAGGTAGGTGTAATTGCTATGAAGGTACCAGCTTACGGTCGGTTATTCAAGCCAGGGGCATTAGAGGGTATGCACCAAGCCTTAGGATATAGCCTGTCGCAGCCTGGAGTTAATTGTTGCACCATTGCAGCTGAGACAGTAGCCCAGCTAGAGCAGAATGTAGACGTTGCTAAGGCTTTCCAACTACTTCCAGCTACAGACATGGCAGCGATTGAGCAACGCACTGCTGCTATCTGGGAGGACAATACCTTCTTCCGAGCTTGGACTTAGGGTAGCATCTGGAGAATTTCTTGGGCGGCGCGATCGCACACTCCCAGTTTTCCCAAACACTGCCGCATTTCCTGATAGTCTGCTAAAGTTTGCTGGCGACAACTGGGATTTAGGAGTAGTTCTAGAGCAGTCTGTGTGATGTTTTCTGGGGTTGCTTGCTCTTGTAGCAACTCCGGCACAATTGGCTTCATAACTACTAGGTTTGGGGGTGCGGCAAAGGGGATAGAAAACTTGAGGAGACGACGAGCAATCCAGGCAGTAAGAGGGTTAAGGCGGTAGACAACCACCTGCGGCACATTAAGTAGAGCTAACTCTAGGTTTACAGTGCCTGATTTGGCGATCGCCAAATCAGCTGCTGCCATTGCTGCTTGCGTCTTTCCCGGTAGCACAACAGTAGCCTTTAGACCATAGCGCTTAATTGCCTGTTCGATAGGGTGTCTGTAGATTTCTAGAGATAGGCAAATCCAGAAATGCACTTGCGGTAATTTGGCTTGGATAGCTTGAGCAGATTGGCAGATTATTGGTAGGAGATACTTAATTTCCTGCCGACGAGAGATCGGAAAAAGAGCGATCACGATTTGTTCTGGCGCGATTTTGAGAGTAGCACGAGCCGTCTCGCGACTGGGGGCGGCTTGCATCAGATCGATCAAAGGATGCCCAACCAAGACAACCTTACTTCCTTTGTCTTGAAAGTAACGAGCTTCCTCTGGAAAGATTGCTAACATCCGATCGCTTATGTCTACAATCTGCCTTGTGTCGCGGGGATTGGCTGACCACACCCACTCCTGGGGAGCGATGTAATACGCTACTGGCACCTGTGGTAAACGACGTCGAATATAGCTGCCAATAACAAGATTTGGTCCCATATAGTCAATCAACACCACTAGATCGGGTGGGAAGGCTCGGAGGTACTGCTTGGCGCGTTGCTGAAGCACAAGAGTAGGAAGCACAAAAGGCAGAGCTTCCAAGTAACCGAACGAGCCAATGCCACTGGTATTCCCTAAAAGAGTTGCACCAGCAGCTGCCATTTTGCTGCCTCCTAGTGCCACAATCTCTAATTCCAATCCAGCCTTGGCAGCTTGACGCTTGAGAGCTTCAACCAGCAGTGCGCCTTGCAAATCGCCAGAAACCTCACCAGTGCTGACAAATATCCGTTTCATTCTTCATCTTTTGATTTCTTACCTGGAGTTGGACCCCTACGACCTTTCCCTTTCAACTGATGGGATAGTTGTAGGAACCGATGCAGGTGTTGTAGGTGTTGGTTCTCTGGCAGCAGTTCTAATTTTTCTAGAGCTTGAATCAAAGGTAAGTCAGAACGGTAGAGCAGGCGGAAAGCCTCTTTAAGGGTGTGCAAGCCTTGCCCTTGGTCTACTTCCGCAATCCCAGCACGTCTCAATCCGACAAGGTTAAGCTGTCGCACTCTCGCTGGATGCCCCTCTACCAACATATAAGGCGGTACATCCCGGTCGATGCGGCTCATGGCACTCAACATTGCCAGCCTACCAACATGTACAAATTGATGAATTCCCACCATACCGCCAATCGTAGCTCTTGACTCAACATGAACGTGACCTCCCAAAGCTGTTGAATTGGAGATCACGACTTCATCTTCAATGACGCAATCGTGAGCGACATGGACGTAAGCCAAGATT
>JAFAVL010000694.1 GCA_019242465.1 Chroococcidiopsidaceae cyanobacterium CP_BM_RX_35
TTGAGTTACCCTTTCCTAAAGGTGAAGAAGACGAGCAAGAGTTAGCCGCCCTTTGTAAAGCTTTAGCTCATCCAGCCCGTATCCATATCCTCAAAATTTTGAGCGAGAAAAAATCCTGTGTCTGTGGAGAAATCGTAGAGGTGATGCCCTTGGCTCAGTCTACGGTTTCAGAACACTTGAGGATTCTGAAACAGGCAGGACTAGTTCAGGGGGAAATCGATGGTTCACGAGTATGTTACTGCATACATCCGGGCAGACTAGGACGCTTCAAAGCACTCGTTGAAGCCTTATAAGCTGCTATTTTTTCTTCCACTTATCATCGTTCATCGTCGATTATAGAAAGGAGAGTCAGATTATGAAGTCCCGCCCACACATTAGCCTTGATGTCACCGATCTAGAAGCTTCGATTCGCTTCTATAGTGCTGTCTTCGGTATTAAACCCACGAAGCAGCGCGATGACTACGCCAATTTCCGCTCTTTGGAGCCACCTCTCCACCTGGCACTGGTATCTCAGCTTGGTCATCAACATAACCCCTCTCCTAACAGCACTTCGGTATCGAGTTATTTGAAGACTCTCAGTTACATGCTTGGCGGGAGCAGGTTGTATCAGCAGGGCTAGTCCCCCGCATCGAAGAATCTGTTACCTGTTGCTACGCTGTAGCTGACAAGTTTTGGCTTCAAGATCCCGATGGGAACGAGTGGGAGTTTTGGGTACGTAAAGACGAGGCCGATAGGATGCATGGGGAAAAGGCGGTATGCTGCGCTCCCGATTGCTGTACTCCAGAGTCTGAAACTCAAGAACCTGTCAAGGCTGCTTGCTGCTCATGACTAACGATCTAGGCGGGTTAATGAAGGGTGAAGTCATAATCCGACAGGCAGAATCAGGTAACTTGCCAGAGGTTAAATCCCTCTTACAGGAGATGAGACTCCCTATTGCTGGGCTTGAGAACCATGTTGAGCATCTCTTTATTTTAGAGAGCCACTCCCGTGTGCTGGGCGCAGTTGATTTCGAGGCGTACCCACCTTACGTCCTACTGCGCTCACTGGTAGTAGCTCCTCAAGTACAAGGACAAGGCTACGGTCGCAGATTGCTTCAATTCATTCTGGATGAAGTAAAAATCCAGGGCTTCCTAGAGGCTTACGCCCTCACTACCACTATTCCCAATTGGCTCGTGCGTCTAGGATTTGAAGAGATTTCCCGCTCAGATGTTCCCGAAGGGCTCCAGGCATCAGCTGAACTTCAAGAGGTGCCTGTCCAGCCTCAGCATTGGTCTTGAGACTAAGGCTGTAGCTCTTGCCACGTTGCAGCTCTCAGCTTAAGGTTGAGCAGTTCTGACGTGAAGCGGATACAAGAAAGACACTAGCAATGGGGAGAGCCGCGAACACTAGCAAGGCTGTAGTGGAGCCCGTTTGCGCTAACAATGTTCCAAACAGTGGTCCTCCTACCAGAATGCCGAATTCAAAGGCAGCATAGAACAAACTGGTTGCAGTTAACCCAAACCTGACACTCTCCATTGCCTATGATGCCTCTACAAACTCCCCAAGACCGATATGTCCAAGTTGGTCAAATTAATACACGTTATTGGACTTTGGGGGACAAGGGAACAGCAGTAATCTTACTCCACGGTCTTGGCAGTTGTGTAGAAACTTGGACGTTTAACATTAGCGTCTTAGCACAACAGCATCGCGTCTACGCTGTTGATCTAGTAGGCGCTGGTCGCTCTGATAAGCCAGCATCCACCTATTCACTCTCCTACCTAGCCCAGTTCGTTAAAGGTTTCATGGATGCTCTTAGAATCGAATCTGCCTGTCTAATCGGAAACTCCCTAGGAGGTGGCATTGCCTTACAATACGCACTAGATTTTCCTCGACAAGTTGAGAGATTGGTCTTAGTGAGCAGCTTCGGATTAGGTAAAGAAATCACATTCACGCTGCGGTTAGCAACGTTACCTTTCGTGGAAAAATTATTCCATCCCAGTCGGAGCAGTATAGCTTTGGCGTTGAAGCAATCTGTGTATGACTCAACACTTATTTCCCATGAGCAGGTTGAACTGTACTACCAAATTGGGACTCTTCCTGGGGCATGGTCAGCACTTTTAGCACTAATCAAGACGAACATTGACCTCTTTGGTGTTCGGACTAAGGTTTATTATGCAATTGTCGATAAATTGACTACCATCACCGCACCAACACTTGTGTTATGGGGACGGCAGGACCGTGTGCTGCCAGTCGCTCATGCGACTATTGCTACTAAGCGATTGCCGAATGTTCGCCTACATATTTTTGAGCGGTGCGGTCATTGGTCACAATTTGAATATTCAGAGGAGTTTAATAGTTTAGTTTTAGAGTTTTTAGCCGATCAGGCGGTCTAAGCTAAATGCGCCAATTTTTACATATTGAGACTTCTTATTTCTAGGTGTAGGAGATGGCTGTGCCAGAACTTAATTAGAGCTAATTGGCTTAAGTCCAAAGAGGAATCTTGTCATATTGTTTCGCCTAATGACTAATTCATAAAGAACGATGGTTATGATTAGGGAGGTAGTGCTGATGACCCAAAACTTCTCCACAACGCCTGCACTCCAACGGACAACGTAGAAGCCAATCGTCACAATCACCGTTTGGTGAAGGATATAGAACGGGTAGGAAGCCTCGTTGGCGTATTGCAGGATTCCGCTGTTGAAATTCAGGTATCTGCGACCTAGACCCAGGAGCGCAACTACCCAAAACCAAGAATTGAAACCACGAAATCCTTGATACAATACATTTTCTAAGGAGTAGCCTCGAAGCGGGAGGATGTTGGTCATCGACAAGACCAAAAGCACCGACATTGAAGCAATTGCCATCAACAGTGCTATTCTTAGATGCCTATCTATGGCCTGGGTGAACCTGGTGTCGGAACAGATGAGATAGCCATAGATAAAGTAGAAGAGATACAGTAAGAAATTGGCCCAGTCATCGTAAAGATTCTGCAAACCTGGCCACCTAGGTCGTAATGCTCCTTCAATCACTGCCAATGGAACGCCTAGCAAAAATATCACCCCAAGGCTTTCGCAGAAGGCAGCTAGCTTTGAGAGGAGAGATGCTGCTACCGATTTTCTTAGATGAAGAAACAGTGGCAGAGCAATCAAAGAAAAAACGAAAAGGTAAACAATAAACCAAAGGTGTGCCCACTCAAAATTCCCTTGAGGACGAATGCCGTTGAAAAACTGGGGATAGAACTGGAGGTAGGATTTCTGGTAGTCTGGATGGCTCGAAAGTCGATAGTAAACCTGAGGAGGAACAACTACTAGGGTGCCAAACAGGAAAGGAATAAACAGTCGTCTAAATCGGTTGTTTATATACTCAGTTCCTGTCCGGTAACCAAGAGCAAACCAAGTGGCAGCTCCTGAGAGGAGAAAGAAAAGAGGCATATGCCATTGGTGGACCAATAAGATAAATAAACTCAGCTCACGGCTCGATAAGCCATTTGTGACATAAAACTCCCCAAGTGGTCCAGAATAGAAAATGGCGGCGGTATGAAAATAAACTAGGAGCAGCACTGCTAAAACCCTGAGCCAATCTAAATCATGGCGTCTTGCAAGTTGCATTTTCGCTGTCACTTGTTGTTCTAATTGTTGCATCACATTCTTCCCAGGCAAATCTTAAGCAGGGGGTCGTATCCCAAATGTAGCAACCTGCAATACTAAATGATCAAACCTGCACTTCCCGCTATTTCCAAATCAGGATTAATCACAACTAAGACAGTGTTCAAACCAGGATAGCTCTATCGTCCAAGTTATGCTCAACCAGTAGCTAAATGCCAACAAACTAAGCAACACCTAAGGCACAGTGACAGTCGTTCACCAAGCTTGACTAGACAGTTGCTGTGTCCAATAACTAAGTAAGATTTGGAGAGGTGGCATCCTCCGAAATTGCCTATAAAGGCAGCAGAATTAGCCCGCTACCACCATTACCACTTGGATCGTAGCCATTCTGTTTAACTCAGATATTCTTGTAATCCAGATCGTGTCTCCCATAGCCGGAACAACTGCAGGCTTTGGTCTCTCTATCAGTGTTTCTTGATGGGGTTAAGTCAGTTGGTTAAACTGTATTTTGGGATTAGCCAAAAATTCGTATGCCCGTCTCAGCAGGTTCTGCTTTTTGAAGTTCATTAGACCCCCTGCATGAATGGCAAATCAGGGAGTTCAAACTATTAGAAACTCGTGCTAAAAATCGATTCACGCAGGAAGTCTATTGATAAGGCTTGGTCAAATCCTACAATCAACATCTTGCCAATTTCCAGCGCCCGTTGATTCAACAGCTAATTACCCAACTAAACAATTGGCAAAATTCTGGCTCCCCCAACTTTCCCTGCTCGTGACCCCAACATCCGGTTCACTTACTCTACTAGATTAGGCATTGTTTTCTAGAACTCCTGCTCAGTAAGTATTTGAAAACTCGTCGGGAAAAGTCAGAGTAATGCAAAAGCTGGGAAATTTTTGTGGTGAGTGCAATCCTACTTAGATTACTCCGAAATCAAAAGCCCCATCCAGCAAATATACTGGATGGGGCTTTTGATTGTTGGGTGGAACTAGTTAATAACAATGTAAGTGGAGCGTGGCGCGAAGTACGCTACCTTGTTCGCTTCCGGATCTTCGGCTTCAAGCGCTTGGCGTAAAGCCTGGTTGTCGGGTTCAACAACGGTTCTTTGGAACCGTTCCGGTAGTTGCTCTGGATGCTCTACACTTAGGTGGCAAGCTGGCTTACCGCCTGCGGTCCTAAGCGTGATATTGAATCGACGTGTGATTTTCACCGCCAATCAAGATCGGCAAGAAGCCAACTTGCGTTTAGCTGGTTTAGCGCCAGTTGCAAACAGTCGAGAACAATGTCAATCAACTCTTAGAGCAACGGGATGGAGGGGCAGTAGAGGTGACTCAAGAGCTTAAACACCCTAGTTTATACGACACAGATTTTGTGCAATGGACAGAGAAAACGGCTGATTTGCTGCGCTCTGGTGCCTTCGGCGATGTGGATTGGGTAAACCTCATTGAGGAAATCGAAAGCTTGGGTAGGAATGACAAACGGGCTTTAAAAAGCCAGACTACGCGGGTAATAATGCACCTGCTCAAGTGGCAGTATAAACCAGAACGTAGAAGCAATAGCTGCCAAGGTAGCATCGTTGAGGGGCGCGTTCAAATTAGAGATCTGCTTGCTGAGTCGCCCAGTCTTAAGCCTTATCTAAACAGCATTTTTGCTAATTGTTATCAGGATGCAGTTGAACAAGCTAGCGCCGAAACAGGACTACAGATAAAAGAGTTTCCAGAGGATTGCCTATACACAGTTGAGGATTTCCTCACCCTACCTGAACGAGTGGCGCGACTAAAGAGCAACGGGTTTAGATCGAACACCTACCTCTTCTGGAAGACTATGCTAATATAGGGGGTGAGAGTTACTTCGGTTGCAGTGTTTGTTTTGAGTATTGATCGGCTTTCTCCTTTTGGTCTTAACAGGCTTCCTCCGAAATCTAAATCTCTACACCCTAATGGTTTTGGAGACAGTTTATGTCAATTTATGTAGGTAACTTGTCCTACGAGGTCGCACAAGAAGATCTGAGTGCTGTCTTCGCCGAATATGGCGTAGTCAAGCGAGTTCAGTTACCAACTGATCGGGAAACAGGTCGTCCACGTGGCTTTGGTTTCGTTGAAATGGAAACTGAAGCTGAAGAAACAGCAGCCATTGAAGCTCTTGATGGTGCTGAATGGATGGGGCGGATGCTGAAAGTTAATAAGGCTAAGCCACGGGAAGATAGAGGTTCGTCATTTGGTGGCGGTAATCGCAGAAATAACAGCTTCTCTAGCCGCTACTAAGCAGGAAACGCTCAAAGCTTCAGCTAGTTTGCAAGCAGCCCCGCGCTTCAAAGGCAAAGTGCGGGGCTTCTGCTTTGATAGAGAAAGTCCTGGCTTTAGCAAGCTGGCTCTGGCAACTGAACTTAGGCAGCGTTCTAAAACTGGTCTAGCAAAAATTTTCGCTTGGCTTCTCCGAACAGGAAGACGATATCACCCCATTCATCTATCTGGCGGATACCATTAAACTGGCGTGCTTTCCTCCCCAGATACCAGTTGGCAACGGTACTATGTACCCCGCATCGGATCGCAAAAAGGTCCAGGCGGATCTTCCCCCAATCATTCTCGACAGTCAATAACCTTAATTCACTGTCCATTGTGGTCAGCTTCCCATAAACCAACACTGTTAGCCAGATACCCATTACACTTCCGAACAGTGAAACTAGTGTAATCAGTGTGATCAATGCTGCTATTGCATCCACCATAAAAACCTTTGGGGGTAGTTTGAATATGCTAGCAAAATCAGAATCCCAAAATAGTAGTGCCATGTTTTAAATGCTGTGCCTCAGCGATTGCCGAACACTAGCACTCAGCAGATCAACCAGAAATGTGAGAATCATAAAGCACAGGAGAGTGGTGACTAAACTTTTGTAATCGAAGCTGCTCAACTGTTCTGTCAGTAAACGACCCAATCCTCCGGCTCCCACTAAACCCACGATTGCCGTCTCTCTCATACATACTTCCCAACGATAGAGAGTGTAAGCGATAGAGCGAGGCAGCGTAGTCGGCAAAACTCCGTAGAGAAAAACTTGGGGTCCAGTTGCCCCCAAAGCCGATAGCGAGCGTAATGGTCGCTCATCTAAATTTTCAACTGCCTCTGCCATCAGTCGCCCTATAATCCCCAGATTGTGTAGACCTAAAGCGATCGCGCCTGGCAAGGTTCCAGGAAATAGGATAAATAGCAGAATCAAGGCCCAGATTGGAGCAGGAATCGCACGGGAGATGAGCAATAGACTCCGAGTCAACAATAAGATAGCAGTACCCCAAAACCATTGATGCTGACCGTGGCTAATTGGATGCAGAACCCCGCCCGGTAATAAGAAATTGTGGGCGGCAGGAAAAGAGAGTAGCATTCCTCCTAACGCAGCAAGAGCGATCGCGCTTATCGACATGGCAAGAGTCTGAATCGAGAGGTTAAAGAGTTCGCTGAGTTGAGCTGCATTAAGATTGGGGGGAAATGCGCCTTGAACAAACTCTCCTAGCAGTTGCACAGTTCGAGGTGCCCAGAGTTTGGTGTAATCGAGCTTGAGATTCCAGACAGAGAATATAACTAATCCGACAGCCGCAATGCTAGAAGCAAGTAAGATGGGATCACCCTGATAACTTACCTTTTGTTGACGTCGCTGTAATTTCAGCACGTTCAAATCGAGTCGGGTAGGAGAGCCTAGGCGATGGCGGACTTGGACACTCCAATAATCGACTGAGCCATTGAGCAAGAAAAGAGCAAAGAAGAAAGTCCACATCTGCTCGTAGTGCAGAGACTGGAGACTGAGCAGAATTTGATACCCTAAACCGCCAGCTCCGATAACTCCTAGCACCGCAGCA
>JAFAVL010000720.1 GCA_019242465.1 Chroococcidiopsidaceae cyanobacterium CP_BM_RX_35
ACAATCTCAGCATTTCCGAGAAAAGACTAAAAAACAATAATTTGTGTATTGCATATTACAAACTGTAAATACGGCTTAATATTTATTTAACATATATATTGCCTTCTGTAGTACTGCAAGCAAGTTAATCAAGGTAGCTCGTCAAAAATCAGTCAGACTGCCAACGTTAAAATTAGGGGTTGAGTCTAAATACTTAGATACTTAAATCTTTTGTACAATTAAAGAGAATCAATCGCTTTCTATAGAAAACCATGATTCTAGCTGTAGCTAGACAGAGGTTAAAGCTGAAGCCAGCTACGTCAGTGATTCTGTTGTTAACAGGAAGTTAGGCAATGGGCATCGCCACTATCAATCCTGCCACTGGGGAAACGCTCAAAACCTTTGAGCCTTTAACTGCTGCTGAAATTGAAGCAGCTCTAGATAACGCACAACAGGCTTTTGAGCAGTACCGTCATACACCAATGGCACAGCGCTCTCAGTGGCTTCAGGCAGCAGCAGAATTTTTGGAGCAACAGAAGGAACACTTTGGCAAGCTCATGACTCTGGAAATGGGTAAAACCTTGAAGAGTGCGAGCGCTGAGGTGGAAAAATGTGCCGGGGTGTGCCGCTACTACGCCGAACACGCGGCTGATTTCCTAGCGGATGTTCCAGTCAAAACTGACGCTAGCCACAGTTTTGTCCGTTACCAGCCTTTGGGAGTGATTTTAGCGGTAATGCCCTGGAATTTTCCCTTTTGGCAGGTGTTCCGCTTTGCGGCTCCAGCCCTAATGGCGGGAAATGTGGGGATACTCAAACATGCCTCTAACGTACCGCAGTGTGCATTGGCAATTGCAGAAATTATTCAACGCGCAGGCTTTCCAGCTGGAGTTTTTCAAACTTTGTTAGTAGGTTCCGAGCAAGTCAATACCTTGATTGCCGATGAACGAGTCAAGGCAGCGACTCTTACAGGCAGTGAGCCAGCTGGAGCCAGTCTAGCCGTAGCTGCTGGGAAACAACTGAAAAAAACAGTCCTAGAACTAGGCGGGAGCGACCCGTTCATCGTCCTAGAAAGTGCCGATCTAGAAGCAGCAATTACTACAGCTGCTGCAGCGCGGATGATATGTAATGGTCAATCTTGCATCGCAGCGAAACGCTTCATTGTGGTAGAGGCGATCGCCCAAGAGTTTGAAAAACGACTGATAGAGAAATTTGAGGCACTTGTAGTTGGTAATCCTATGCAGCCAGACACTGACTTAGGTCCACTAGCAACCTCAAGTATCCTCGAGACTCTAGAGCAGCAAGTTGAAGAGTGTCGCAAAAGTGGGGCAAGAGTCTTGACTGGAGGACAGCGGCTAGCAAATCGTCCAGGAAATTTCTATCCGCCTACAATCGTCACTGATATTCCATCCGGCAATCCTATCTCCCAGGAAGAATTTTTTGGTCCGGTAGCGTTGCTATTTAGAGTTGCGGATCTTGATACTGCTATTGAACTAGCTAACTCCACACCCTTTGGACTAGGGGCAAGTGCCTGGACAAACGACGATCAGGAGCGCGATCGCCTGATTGAGGAAATTGAAGCTGGATCTGTGTTTATTAATGGCATGGTCAAATCTGACCCCCGCCTTCCCTTTGGCGGCATTAAGCGTTCTGGATATGGAAGAGAATTGGGTATCCAGGGCATCCACGAATTTGTCAATGTTAAAACAGTGTGGGTGAGATAAGAAACTTTATGAATACGGCCGAACTTTTAGTACGCTGCCTGGAAAACGAAGGCGTAGAATACGTTTTTGGACTCCCTGGAGAAGAAAACCTACATGTTCTAGAAGCGCTCAAGCAATCTTCGATTCAATTTATTACTGTCCGCCATGAGCAGGGTGCAGCGTTCATGGCAGATGTTTACGGTCGATTAACGGGGAAAGCAGGGGTGTGCCTGTCTACTTTAGGACCAGGGGCGACTAACTTGATGACTGGAGTGGCTGATGCTAACCTAGATGGTGCGCCCTTAGTGGCAATCACAGGGCAGGTGGGGACAGATCAGATGCATATTGAAGCCCACCAGTATCTGGATCTAGTAGCGATGTTCGCTCCAGTCACGAAATGGAGTACTCAAATTGTCCGACCCAGCAATACGCCAGAAATTATTCGTAAAGCGTTTAAGCGATCGCAAAGTGAAAAACCAGGGGCAGTTCACATCGATTTGCCCGAAAATATTGCTGCTATGCCTGCAGTAGGCCACCCTCTACATAAAGACAAGCTAGAAAAAACTTATGCCGCTTTCCACAGTATTACTGAGGCAGCAGCGGCAATTTCTCAGGCAAAAAACCCCTTAATTATGGTTGGCAATGGAGCTATTCGGGCTCATGCCAGCGAAGCTCTAACCGAATTTGCCACCCAGCTCAATATCCCGGTGGCAAATACCTTTATGGGAAAGGGGGTCATTCCCTATACCCACCCTTTGGCTTTATGGAGCGTGGGGTTACAACAGCGGGATTACATCAGCTGTAGCTTTGACAGCACAGACTTGGTGATTGCCATTGGCTATGACTTGATTGAATATTCCCCGAAAAAATGGAACCCAGAAGGCAAGATTCCCATTATTCACATTGCTGTCAATCCTGCCGAAATTGACAGCAGCTACATCCCAATGGTTGAAGTTGTGGGAGATATCTCTGACTCGCTTAGAGAAATCTTACAACGAGCAGACCGACAAGGCAAACACGACTCATATGCCCTCAGTTTACGAGAGGAAATTCGGGCAGATTACGAACAGTACGCTACAGATGATGGGTTTCCGATCAAGCCTCAGAAGTTGATTTATGACCTGCGGCAGGTCATGGGACCAGAAGATATTGTGATCTCCGATGTGGGAGCGCATAAAATGTGGATAGCACGTCAATATCACTGCGATCGCCCCAATACCTGTTTAATCTCTAACGGGTTTGCTGCTATGGGCATTGCCATTCCAGGAGCCTTAGCAGCGAAACTCGTTCATCCCGAACGGAAAGTTGTAGCGGCAACAGGGGATGGGGGATTTATGATGAACAGTCAGGAGTTAGAGACAGCTTTGCGGGTAGGAACACCATTTGTGACTCTCATTTTTAACGACGGTGGCTATGGCTTAATTGAATGGAAGCAGCAGAACCAGTTTGGCGCAGCGTCCTTTGTCCATTTTGGCAATCCCGATTTTGTCAAACTAGCAGAAAGCATGGGGCTTAAAGGCTACCGCATCAACTCGACGGCTGACTTCATCCCCACACTCAAAACCGCTTTAGAGCAAGATGTACCCACCGTCATTGACTGTCCTGTAGACTACCGCGAGAATTACCTTTTCACTCAAAAAGCTAGCGATTTAAGCTGTAGTCTGTAGAACAGATAAAAACTTTTGTAGCGACAGTAAGCTGGAGACAGCCATTATCCAGATTGATTTATATTAAACTGACGCCGTGCTAATTGGGTTGACTGTAATTGTTGCTTTAAGGCGACCCAGTCTTCCTGCTCTATGAGGTCAATTAATGCTTCGATATTATGACGATAGTGTTGGAGCGCTCTTAGCAACTCCCTTTTGTTGTAACGTGCCATCATCGCCCCCAACTCAGGATTGCCACCCCCCACACGGCTAGTATCGCGAAACCCAGAACTGGCAAACTTTTGTGCTAGTGCTAAAACATCTGCATCAGTCTCACTCATACAAGCGGCAATTAACCCAGCACTAACCATAACTGGTAAATGAGAGATCCAGCTCACGGCTCGGTCGTGTTCCTCTGGATGACAATGATAAACAACGGCTCCAAGTGATCGCGCAATCTGCTCTACTGCTAGCACAGCCTGGATTGGGGTCGTTGCCACTGGGGTTAGCACATATGGTCTAGATGCAAATAAATCTGGCACAGCTGCTGCAATACCGCTGTCTGCCTTCCCCGCCATGGGATGTCCGCCGACAAAATTTGACCACAGAGGAGCGATCGCCTCGACCACTGGTGTTTTGACCGAACCCACATCAGTTAAAACTGTAGTAGGAGTGAGATGGGGAATAAGCTGCTCTACTGTGGGAGCGATTGCTGAAAGAGGTGTACAAACAAACAACACCTCAGCCGCCGCCAATAAAGCAGGATTAACGCTGGCATCATCCACCATCCCACGAGCGATCGCTTCGGCACAAGTTTGTTCGTGCCGACTCAGCCCTAAGACTTGATGTCCCTGCGAACGTAAATCTAATCCTAGTGAACCGCCAATCAAGCCGAGTCCCACAACACCAATTTTCATCAAGCGCAGCAGTTTAACGATAAGGATTTCACCAGTCTAACTGAAGGTAACTAAGCCAGTAGGTAGTAGGAGTGCTGCCACAGGTTAGATCACCGCAGCAAAAAAAGCCCCCAGCAGTTGCCAGGGGAAGAAGATTTGAGCTTTAGATGATTGCGGATGGAATGTAGATTAACAATCCCAAATTACATTAGCCACTCTTGAACCGCTTCTTCCTTCGTGTTCGTATGACGTGAGGGAGTCTCGCGGTTGAACTTCATGTGAATCGAGCGAGTTTGTTCGCCATCAGCTGCTACAGCTAGGATCGGATAGTCAATTAAACCGTCCTGGAACGACATCTGGAAGCGGAAAGTGCCGTCCGGGTTTAGCTTGATTGGGCGTCCCCCAATCGTGACATTTGCATCTGGCTCTGTTGCCCCGTAGACAATCAGTTCGGCATCAGCAATTAACCAGAATTGACGGGGGCGAATTGGTGGCAGGGAGCCGGAGAAGCCAACACCTGACATTCCTACACCCGACATTGTCAGACCAGACATGGTTGGCACCGCCCACATACCTACCCCTGAGGGGAAGACATATGAGCTGATTGCTTGCTCGTGGCTTGGTGCTTGCTGCATAGAACCGAATAGAGAACCAGCTACCCGTTGCGCCTCTGTAGCCTGAGCCATACCGAAAATTTCGTCGTAAATCGGATTACTGGTGCTGTAGGCTCCATTAGTCAATGTTGCCGTCCGCTTGGCAGGTGGCACGAGTTCGACTAGGGTTTTACCTTGCAAGTTCTCATCGAAGTTGACGGTGATGAAGTAGTCCTCAATCCAATCAGACGGATAGACAGGAGGAACGTGAACTGGAGCAGAACGAGCTAAAATCAGCCAGCGACCATCAGCACAGCGGTAGCCGATATCAACTACATAATCGCGATCGCTAACAGGGATCGGTAAATACCATTCCCGCGCCAGTTCATCAGAAGGGTACTCTTGAATGCTGTGTGGACTCTGATAATCCAGATTGATATCGGTGACATCGTAAATCCGTAGTGCCACCTGTTGTCCGCCTTGTTGCCGCAGATATTCTTTGTGTTCGTTCGGTACATCCCAGTAAGTGTAAGCCCACTGCGGATCGCGTGGCATGAGTACAATTCGGCTCTCGCCGTAGCCAGCTGGCAGCTCGGCCAGCCCTTCATCAACATCGGTTAGAGAGCTGCCATTACGGTCTTCTTGACCCAGTTCAAATTTAGCTGCTTCCACTGCTTCCTGTGCCTCCAATACACGAGTTGGATTAAGAGAAACTTTTCTGCGTTCAACCTCTTGGATTGATGCCAGCAGTTGCGACTTACGCATGCGGCTGTAGCGGGAGATGCCATATTCACTAGCAACCCGACGTAGTTGCCTCAATGTCATCTCTTCTAGCGGTGGTCGTTCTTTTGCCATGAATGTGGCCTCCGATATCGTTGAACGGTGAATTGGTTCTTCTCGGACAAGGGACTCCACTCAGATTGCAACAAATCCCTAGTGTGCGTTCTCTGTCACTCTCTATACCTGCATCGTGATGATGTCGAGGTTTTTACCCAACGGTAATTAGCCGCTTAATTAAAGACAGGTATATGAACCGCACCAGTCCCTAGTCCATGCGAGAAAGCTGCATGTCTTGGGATCGTGGGGATCGGCGTGTTAATTAATATTAAGCAATAAATATATGGCTGGGATCAAGGGGGTACTTAATCTACTTTCATCTATTTCACGAATTTACAGCTTTTTGGGGATCAAAAAGTCAGGGTTTCATGACAATGCAATCGATTCTAAGTCTAGTTAAACCACCCCAGTGATGGTTTTGATCTCAGCCACAAGCAAAAATATCAAGGTTGCATAACAAGGCACAACTAGCTATCGATCTCAGCGATCCTCCACTGATTGCCTTGACGGACAAAATGATATCTGACTTGTAGACTTTTATCGTAGGAAGAAGCCCGGTCAAGCTTGCCATTTCTATACACTTGTGCCACTTCATTGACAGTGGCTTCTACTTCAGCTTGGTTGGGATTAGTCTGGCTGGTATTGATAGAATTAATTTTCAGACCACGCTCGTTGTACTGTAGGTACTGGTTAGCTACCTTATCGTTTTGTGCTAGTTGTTGCCATTTAGATAAAGCTGGCTCAACTAGAATCTGCCTTAACCCATCAACATGGCTGGGACCAAGAGCCGCAGCTTTTGTAGATAGCCAAGTTTGAATGAGTGATTGAGCCTGTTCTCGGGTAAGCGGACCAGCGGTGAAAAGCGGTGTGCTGCTTGGTTTGGGGATAAATGGTGGCGGTTGATTGACCTGCCTTGTTTGAGGCAATCCTTGCGGCTGCTGTTTCTGCCCGGATGTTGCTCTAAAAGATTGCTTAACCAGAAAACCTAATACAACTATACCTAGGACCCCAACAACCGCCAGCAAAATTAGCCGTGCCCGCTTAGCTGCTAGAACATGTCTAAAATCCCGGCTGGACATCCTGCTCCAGCGACGACGGAACCTTTCATCAGTCATCCTTGGACCTAAGCTGCCGTTACGTCTCCGCTTTGACCGTCTTGGTTGATGATTCTTAGTCAGTGTAGTCGCGTTAGGTGAATGTATCTGACGGTAAGTGGGGGTAGACCCCGAAGAGCGTGCTGCTGTAGGGATGACTGAACCATCTGGATTAACATTCAAGATGGCGCTAGCAGGTATAGGTTGACTTGGGGTCTGGATACCTTTTGCCTTGGCTCGCGTCTGCGGTCTGAGACTGCGAGCACTCGATTGAGGCAATAATTCTGATGCTTTGCTATTGGCAGATAGCGGTGCTTCCAGGCTAATCTCTGTCTCTGCTGGCAGTGCTTCCAAATAGGATTGCACCTGCTCATCGGCAAAGTAGTCTTTGAGGGAAGCCTGTTGCTGCGTTAGATCCCGAAAATGCGGGAACACTTCAGTTTGTAACCAGCGTTCCCCATAAAGACATAAGCCCGGTAGCAGATCTGGCGAACCTTGCGAATGTTCTCGAATAAAGGCTAGAGTTTCGTACTCCTGGCTCAATTCTAAAGCACTGCTTGCTTGTTGTGTCTGACCTAGTAGCAAGGAACAAACTGCTTGTTCTAGATGCAGATCTTGGTGCTTACCTAAACGCAGCAACAGCAACTTGGCTCTAGCGATTGAGGCGGGCAGCCGTTGAGCAAATCCCTGCGCTATTAGCCCATATACAACCAAATAAGCAGTAACAGCAGAGGAACGCTGATAGGGCTCAAACAAATTTTGTTGCTCTGCTACTGTCAGGTAGCTTCGCAATTGCTGGATAAAGCGGAGAAAGTCATCCATGCTTAAACCAGAGCCGTCTTCTCCCGTAGCGTCAATCCCACCGCGTGCTTGTAGGAGCTGTTGCAAGAGCTGCAAACCTTGGCGTCGTTCTGTGACATTTTCTTCAGGTCGTGCCAGTAGCTCAAGAATTCGGTAGGGACGCAATTTGTAAAGATCTGTCTGAAATTCAGCTCGGATGTCGGGAAATAGCCCTTCGCGTAACAGTAATTCCTGACCAGCTTCTAGGGAGGCAGCCGCATTTTCGTATTTACCTTGTTGCCATTGTTCACGACCTAGTTCTAGGTGGTCAAGGGCGACAGTCAGCGTAGCATCTGACTGGACTTGATTGAGTGTATTTTTGACTCCAGCTTCTGGGCTAACGTTGCTACTATTAATAAGGTAAGAATGCTCCAGCTGCAATACGAGTTCGTATTCCCCTAACTCTTGCAAAATCAATAACGCACCAACAAGTTGCTCGTCTGGTATTTCAATACTTGGGGTATGGGGGTCAAAAGCAATTGGGAGCAGTGCAGGGTGTTCTCCGACTTTGCCCTCAGTGAGATTCTGAGTCTCAGAATTATAGGTGTAGGCGAGATAGCTGGTATCGTAGAAGGCGCGTTGTTTAGGCTCAGACAGCACTGCATAGGCGGCTTCTAAAAGTTGTTTGCGAGCCGCGACTGCTGCATCGGAATACTCCCGTCGTGGCAACTGCACGGTGCGATCGCGATAAGCCTGCTGCAACTGTTCGTGACTCGCCTGAACTGGCAGCCCCAAAATTCGGTAGTAATCGAGCGGAATTCGCACAGTCTACGTCCCCATCGCTCTTATAACTAAATCGGCCGCTTGTCCCCAATCTTTAGGCTGAACTTGGCGTGTCTCAATCATAACGTGTAATCTTTTAAGTAAAAGCTACTATCTTTAGTAAGTAATTAAGGTTGCTAGGTAATTAAGGTTGCCAGCTCTTGTAAAGATTATTAACCTTAAAATTTAATAGCTGCCTGTTGGTGACAGCAATCAGCTCTCTTGAAAAACTCAGGTAATCCTGATTATTCTGAAATTGACTTTGGCAAGCGTAACGGGGGAAGAAAGAGCTCATGGTTCAAGAACGAATATTACCGAGTTTTCAGGCGGCTCAGGTCCAAATCACGAAGGCTGAAGGGTTGTGCTTGTACGAAGACATGATTCTGGGGCGCTCGTTTGAAGACAAGTGTGCCGAAATGTATTACCTTGGCAAAATGTTTGGATTTGTCCATTTATATAATGGTCAGGAGGCTGTTTCGACTGGTGTTATTCAGGCGATGCGTCCAGGTGAGGACTATGTTTGCAGCACCTATCGCGACCATGTCCATGCCTTGAGTGCGGGAGTACCCGCACTAGAAGTGATGGCAGAGTTATTTGGCAAAGCTACGGGTTGCAGTAAGGGACGTGGCGGCTCTATGCACATGTTTTCAGCTGAGCATCGCCTGCTTGGAGGCTATGCTTTTGTCGCAGAGGGGATTCCTGTTGCCACTGGTGCCGCTTTTCAAACCTTATATCGCCGTGAAGCACTGGGAGATGCAAGTGCCGATCAGGTGACAGCTTGTTTTTTTGGCGATGGTGCTGCTAACAATGGTCAGTTTTTTGAATGCTTAAACATGGCAGCACTTTGGAAGTTGCCAATTATTTATGTAGTAGAGAATAATAAGTGGGCAATTGGCATGGCTCACGAACGGGCAACATCTCAGCCAGAGATCTACAAGAAAGCCAGTGTGTTTGGCATGGCGGGAGTAGAGGTAGACGGGATGGATGTGTTAGCAGTACGAGCGGTAGCTAAGGAAGCGGTGGAGAGAGCTCGATCTGGTGAGGGTCCAACCTTGATTGAAGCTCTGACCTACCGTTTTCGCGGTCATTCCTTAGCTGACCCAGATACGTTACGTGCTAAAACCGAGAAAGAACTCTGGCTCGCTCGCGACCCCATTAAGAAATTTGCAGCTTATCTCACTGAGCAG
>JAFAVL010000772.1 GCA_019242465.1 Chroococcidiopsidaceae cyanobacterium CP_BM_RX_35
TTCAGCGCAAGCCAGACCTCGACCCACCCAAAATGCTTGAGGACTTTATCCGCAATAGCGTGTTTTTTAGGGGAAGTATTCTCTAAATTATCGCTACAGAAGTTGATCAATCGCGCCAAAACTATAAATCTTTTGCGTTTCCAGATGGTTGCAGATAGACGAGGGTAGTGTGTCTGCGCTGAAAATCTGCCGATCTAGCTGAACTTGTAGATGCTGTCTAGTTAAGGGGTTCACTCCTGGAGAAATCATAAATTCCATTCGGCGCAGGGATGACCAACTCACTAGATCATCTAGAATTTGGGCAAGCGCCTGCACGTAAGGATGACCTGGTTGCTGGTACCAATCAGGGGCAGCTAGATTAGGTTGATCTAAGCCTAAGTGGACAGTTAAGGAGGGTTCGCCAAATAAGGCGATTGCTAGTGGTCGCGCTTCTTCCTGTAACAGGAGGTCATACTTGCCTGCTAAACGCCGCAGTTTTTCCAATTGCTCGTAGCGCTGTGTCACAGATTGCAGTTCATCCTGCCAGTGAATTGCTACCGTCGCGAGATAGGTTTGCAACAACATATGCCCTAGCTTTTGGGCTTTTGTTGCTAGATAGGTGGAATTATAGAAAGTTGCTTCAATCAAGAGCGGCACTCGATCTACCACTTCCAATCCGTAGCCTTTAAGCCCGGCAATCTTGCGCGGATTATTTGTAATTAAACGGATCTTCTTAACTCCCAAATCGTTGAGAATTTGCGCTCCTACGCCATAATTCCGCAGGTCAGCAGGGAAGCCCAGGCGTTCATTTGCTTCTACTGTATCCAGCCCCATGTCCTGTAAAGAATAAGCTTTCAACTTGTTGATCAGACCAATTCCTCGCCCTTCCTGCCTCAGATAAACCACAACGCCTTGACCAGCATTTTCCATCATCTTCATCGCTGCTTGCAGCTGCATCCGGCAATCACAGCGTAAGGAGCCTAATGCATCACCGGTGAGACATTCAGAATGCATTCGCACCATCACGGGTTGGTCTTGGAACTCCTCTGGGTTTCCCTTAACGATGGCAACATGCTCAGAATTATCGAGTGTGTTGCGATAGGCATAGATTTGAAAAAGGCCGAACTGGCTGGGCAGATTAGCAACAGTTTCGCGACAGACAAATCGCTCTTGTTGCAGACGGTAACTGATGAGGTCGGCGATGCTAATGATTTTTAGCTGATGAGTTTTGGCATACTCAATTAACTGTGGCAACCGAGCCATTGAACCATCAGGATTTTGAATTTCGCAAATGACTGATGCCGGGTACAACCCAGCCAATTGAGCTAAGTCCACACCTGCCTCTGTATGACCTGCCCGTTTCAAAACACCTCCCTCTCGCGCCCGGAGAGGAAAGATGTGACCAGGGCGACGCAAATCGCTAGCTTTTGTGGCTGGGTTAATTGCAACTTGAATGGTGCGGGCACGATCTTCAGCTGAGATGCCAGTGGTGATGCCTAAGTGAGGAGCGGCATCAATAGTAATCGTAAAGGCAGTCTGATTGCGGTCTGTAATGTTGTTAACCATCAAGGGGAGGTCAAGTTCATCCAGACGCTTACCCGTCATTGCTAGACAGACCAGCCCTCGCGCTTGCACTGCCATGAAATTGATCATATCTGGTGTGGCAAACTGGGCGGCACAAATCAAATCACCTTCGTTTTCTCGGCTTTCATCATCCACCACGACTATCGAACGACCAGCTTTGAGATCTGCTAGAGCGGCGTCGATTGAGTCAAACTGAAAAGATTGGTTGGAAAAGTTATTGAGCAATGCCACAGATAATAAGTTCAAGTGCCAGGAACCGTAAAGTTTTTTAAAGTATGACTACTCTTGATTGTAGCCCGATTGTAGGGGGGGCAGGGGGCAGGGGGCAGGGGGAGTATGAAATTTGGGGAAAATTTTTGCAGCTAAATTGGAGTTTTAGTACTACAATGCAGCGATTAAACCGTTTTGACCAACCAAAAACTTACTAAAGGATTTTAGGTCATGGGCGAAATAGGACGTACCCCAGTTGGTATTGTAGGCGCTTCGGGTTACGGCGGAGTGCAACTAGTCCGACTCATTATGGATCATCCAGAACTCGAACTCGTTTATTTGGGGGGTGAAAGCAGCGCTGGCAAGCCTTTTGCAGATCTCTACCCCCATTTGACTCACCGCGTTAATCGGCTCATTGAGCCAGTAGAGCCAGAAACAATTGCTGAGCGTTGTGAGGTTGTGTTTCTGTCTCTACCAAATGGGCTGGCTTGTGAGATGGCACCAACCCTGGTGGAAAAAGGATGTAAGGTTCTAGATCTTTCGGCAGATTATCGATTTAGCGATTTAGAAACTTACACCACTTGGTATGGCAAAGAGCGAACTGACAAGGCTGTGGCGGCAAAAGCTGTTTATGGATTACCAGAACTGTATCGCGATCACATTGTCGAGAGCCAGTTGATTGGTTGTGCTGGTTGCTATCCCACCGCTAGTCTCCTGGCGCTTTCGCCACTGCTCAAGCAAGGGTTAATTGTACCGGAAACCGCAATTATTGATGCTAAATCTGGGACCTCTGGCGGCGGACGGCAGGCAAAAATCGGTCTGTTGCTAGCTGAGGCAGATAGCTCTCTCGGAGCTTACGGCGTTGCCCATCATCGCCATACTCCAGAAATTGAGCAGGTTTGTAGCGATTTAGCTGGTCATGAAGTTAGGGTACAGTTCACGCCTCACCTAATTCCCATGCCACGCGGCATTCTAGCAACTGTGTATGCGACGCTACGTGACCCCGGTTTGGTGCGAGATGACTTGATTACAATCTATAACGCCTTCTACCGCAACTGCCCCTGGGTGACAGTCTGTGAAAGCGGTATCTACCCTCAAACTAAATGGGCTTGCGGCAGTAATCTATGTTACATCGGAATTGAGGTTGACCCAAGGACAGGTCGAGCGATCGTTATGTCAGCGATCGACAACCTGCTCAAAGGGCAGGCAGGTCAAGCCATTCAGTGTCTCAACCTAATGATGGGCTGGGAAGAAACTCTAGGATTGCCTCATTTGGGATTTTACCCGTAACTGAAGAGAGTAGCTGCCCTCGGCAAATGATACCCCATGACTTCCCAGCTTCAATCATCGGTACACCACCGTCGTGCATTGGGGTGAAAGCAGCGATGACCACCTTCCGCGGTCATTTTTTTGCCAGAGCTGCATCAATATCAACTGTCAGTTTTTCAGCTAGCAGTTTTACAGGAGGCTCTTGTAAAAGATTCGATTCACTTCCAGGAATATCATAGATTTCCCATTTATCATTCATCTGATCTCCCCATCCAAATTTTGAGTCATAAAAGGCAACAGATTCCCTTGCTCTGAATAATACTGCTCGACCAGGATAATTCTGTTCCCGCATTTCAACAAACTCGGCATTACCCTTGCTCATTGCTTTTTGGTAGGTGAAGTCATAGTAGGCTTGAGGTAGAGTCAAACCTAGAAGCTTACGGAGTTTCCATTGAAGAATTTGGAATTCCTTCTTGGCTTTCCGTACACCCCCTTTGGCTTTTCTAATTCCATAATCTGGACCAGAGTGCAAAAGGTTATTCCAATGCGCTCCGAGCTTTTCTCCCACTGACATTTTCTTGAATCCCGTTACATCTCGTAAAGTCTGGATTAAGGCTACTAAACCTACCTCTTCTCCTTGGGCATGGAGTTGTGATGCAATATCATAAGCTATCCTACCTCCACAGAGGA